>NZ_DATNJW010000136.1:0-13023 GCF_035603715.1 Mycobacterium sp.
GCCAATGGGGTATGGTGTAATTGGCAACACAGCTGATTCTGGTTCAGCCATTCTAGGTTCGAGTCCTGGTACCCCAGCAGTATTTTTCCAACGTCGTTCCACCGCATAGCGATTAGGTGGGCGTAGGGCTGTGAGCTATGCTGGCAGCTCGGATCGGTTCCGGCCCCGTCGTCTAGCGGCCTAGGACGCCGCCCTCTCACGGCGGTAGCGTGGGTTCGAATCCCATCGGGGCTACTCATCCACCAGCGAGCTGCGTGTCGATTCCCGCTAGCTTGCCGCCGAGGCGGTCGAGCCGCCGACCGGCATCGCCGGAATCCCAAGCTTGCGGTGATCCCACGAACGGCTGCGCTGGCTGACGATGCGCACGGCGACCCGCTTGTTCATCATCATGTCGACCGCGGGCTTCATCTCGTCGGTGTAGGGCCCGGTATAGCGCTCCCACACGCTGACGCCGACCCGAAATATCGCGTCGGGGTCGTCGACGATCTCGGCGACACCTTCGAATGACACCCCGCGCAGGGTGTCGTAGGTGTCGCCGTCCTCGATCATGAAGCTCACCCGTGGATCGCGCTTGAGGTTGACGGCCTTTTGTGACTTCTCTTTGGTCTCCAACCAGATCTCTCCGTCGACCACGCCGTACCACATCGCGGTCAAGTGCGGCTGTCCGTCGGCGCCGATCGTGGCCAGCGTGCCGGTACGGCTACTGGTGACGAAGTCGGTGATCTCCGCCTCGGACATGACGATCTGCGCACGCTGCTTCGTTCCCATGGCGACAGTGTCTCAGGTCACGAATCTGCGCGTGAACGGCGGGCAATGCGGTGCGACTCACAACCGGCGAGTCAATGCGTCGGCGGCCGCCAATAGGTCAGCCGCCCAGCGCGCACCGGGCCGGCGGCCCATCCGGTCGATCGGCCCTGACACCGAGATGGCGGCGATCACCGAACCGTGCGCGTCGCGCACCGGGGCTGACACGCTCGCCACTCCAGGCTCGCGTTCGGCCGCGCTTTGCGCCCAGCCCCGTCGCCGTACCTCGGCCAGCACGCGGTCGCTGAACTTCGCGTCGGGCAGCACCGCGGCACGAGTGGCGTCGTCACCGTAGGCCAGCAGTACTTTGGCGCCGGAGCCGGCGGTCAACGGCAAGCGCGCACCGACCGGAACGGTATCGCGAAGTCCCGCAGGCGGTTCCATCGCAGCCACGCAGATTCGCGAGCTCCCTTCGCGCCGATAGAGCTGCACGCTCTCGCCGGTGATCTCGCGCAGTCGCGGCAACACCGCCGCGCTGGCCGCCAGGAGTGGGTCGTTGACCTGAGCCGCCAGTTCGCTGACCGCGGGACCCAGACGCCAACGGCCCTCGCTGTCGCGGGCCAGCAGCCGATGCGTTTCCAAGCCCGCGGCCAACCGGTGCGCGGTGGCCCTGGGCAATCCTGTGCGATCGCACAATTCGGCCAGTCCGCACGGTGATTCCGCGATGGTGTGCAATACCCCCACGGCTTTGTCGAGAACGCCGATGCCGCTATCCTGTCTCACAGAGAGATACTAACGTCTCGCATAGTGAGATTAACGAATTGGGATGAGCTCGTGACGAAAACTTCAGCCCACGACGCTGCGCGTCCGCGCACGCTGGCGGAAAAGGTTTGGGACGACCACGTGGTGGCGTCGGGCGGCGACAGCGAACCCGACCTGATCTACATCGATCTGCACCTGGTGCACGAAGTGACCAGCCCGCAGGCCTTCGACGGTCTGCGACTGGCCGCCCGGCCGGTGCGGCGCCCCGATCTGACGCTGGCCACCGAAGACCACAACGTGCCGACGATCGACATCGACAAGCCGATCGCGGATCCGGTCTCGCGCATCCAGGTCGAGACGCTGCGCCGCAATTGCGACGAATTCGGAATCCAGCTCTACCCGATGGGCAACATCGAACAGGGCATCGTGCATGTCGTCGGTCCGCAATTGGGTCTGACCCAACCGGGAATGACGATCGTCTGCGGTGACAGTCATACCTCCACCCACGGCGCATTCGGCGCACTGGCAATGGGAATCGGCACTTCTGAGGTCGAGCACGTGCTGGCTACCCAGACACTTCCGCTGCGGCCGTTCAAGACGATGGCCGTCAACGTGGACGGGAAGCTTCCGGCCGGGGTGACCGCCAAGGACATCATCCTCGCGGTGATCGCGAAGATCGGCACCGGCGGCGGTCAGGGCCACGTCATCGAATACCGGGGCAGTGCCATCGAATCGCTGTCGATGGAGGCCCGGATGACGGTCTGCAACATGAGTATCGAAGCCGGGGCCAGGGCGGGCATGGTGGCACCGGATGCCACCACCTACGAATTCCTGCGCGGTCGCCCGCATGCTCCGACGGGTGCGCAGTGGGATGCAGCGCAGGCCTATTGGGATCAGTTACGCACCGACGACGGCGCCGAGTTCGACACCGAAGTCTATGTAGACGCCGCATCGTTGACCCCGTTCGTGACGTGGGGCACCAATCCCGGCCAAGGAGTGCCGTTGGGTGCCTCGGTCCCGGATCCCGAGCTGATGACCGATGACAACGAGCGGCAGGCGGCTGAGAAAGCGCTGGCGTACATGGACCTTCGGCCCGGACTCCCGATGCGCGAGATCACGGTCGATACCGTGTTCGTCGGATCCTGCACCAACGGTCGCATCGAGGATCTGCGCGCGGTCGCTGACATATTGCGGGGCCGAAAGGTGGCCGACGGGGTGCGGATGCTGATCGTGCCTGGGTCGATGCGGGTACGCGCGGAGGCCGAAAGCGAAGGGCTGGGTGAGATCTTCACCGCCGCAGGCGCCGAGTGGCGTCAGGCCGGCTGCTCGATGTGCCTGGGAATGAATCCCGACCAACTGGCACCGGGAGAGCGCTGCGCCGCAACCTCAAACCGCAATTTCGAAGGCCGCCAGGGCAAGGGCAGCCGTACGCATTTGGTGTCACCGGCGGTAGCCGCCGCCACTGCGGTGCGCGGGAAGCTCTCCGCCCCGGCCGACTTGAACTGAGGAGAGGGAGAAATCCAATGGACGCTTTTCACACCCACACGGGCATCGGAGTGCCACTGCGGCGGTCCAATGTCGACACCGATCAGATCATTCCCGCGGTCTATTTGAAGCGAGTGACCCGAACGGGTTTCGACGACGGATTGTTCGCCGCGTGGCGCAACGATCCGTCGTTTGTGCTCAATCTCAGCCCATTTGACAGAGGTTCAGTACTGGTCGCCGGACCCGATTTCGGCACCGGATCCTCGCGCGAGCACGCGGTGTGGGCGCTTTTGGACTACGGCTTCCGGGTAGTGATCTCGTCGCGGTTCGGCGACATTTTTCGGGGCAATGCGGGCAAGGCGGGTCTGTTAGCGGCCGAAGTTGCTCAGGATGATGTCGAACTTCTTTGGAAGCTCATCGAGAGCAGCCCGGGGTTGGAAATCACTGTCAATCTTCAAGATCGGAATGTGTCGGCGGGAACGGTGGTGGTGCCGTTCAAGATTGACGATTACACCGCCTGGCGTCTGCTCGAAGGTCTTGACGACATAGGCCTTACGCTGCGGAAACAGGATCAGATCGAAGTCTTTGAGGCGGCTCGCCCGGACTGGAAACCGAAGACTTTGCCAACGGCCTAACGGCTCGATTGCGCCCGAATTCGAGGCGCCGCACAGCTGTATTTGACGGCTGCGCCACCTCCCAAGCGCGGCAAGCGGATTCCTAAAAAGTTCGCCAGGAACCATTGAAATTGCGCGTGGCTCTTGGAAATCAGGCACCTGAGGGTTTACCGTGTCCTCTAGTCGGTCCAATCGTGGGCCACTAGCTTCGGAGGATTTGCATGAACAAAGCAGAGCTCATCGATGTACTCACAGACAAATTGGGCTCAGACCGTCGGCACGCAACCGCGGCCGTCGAGAATGTCGTCGACACGATTGTGCGCGCAGTGCACAAGGGCGACAGCGTCACCATTACTGGGTTCGGTGTTTTCGAGCAGCGGCGCCGCGCGGCCCGCGTAGCCCGTAACCCCCGCACCGGCGAGACGGTAAAGGTGAAGCCGACCTCCGTGCCGGCCTTCCGGCCCGGCGCACAATTCAAAGCGGTTGTTTCTGGCTCGCAACGGCTCCCGGCGGAAGGACCAGCAGTGAAACGTGGTGTTGTCGCAAGCGGTGGGGCCAAGAAGGCGGCGAAGAAAGCGCCCGCCAAGAAGGCAGCCGCCAAGAAGGCTGTGAAGAAGGCTCCGGCCAAGAAGGCAGCCGCCAAGAAGGTTGCGAAGAAGGCTCCGGCCAAGAAAACAGCCGCCAAGAAGGTTGTGAAGAAGGCTCCGGCCCGCAAGGCAGCCGTCAAGAAGGTTGTGAAGAAGGCTCCGGCCCGCAAGGCCGCAACCAAGCGCGCTCCGGCCAAGAAGGCTCCGGCCAAGAAGGCCACAGCCCGTCGCGGCCGTCGCTAGACACACACCGCATCGAACGCAGATTCGCCGCGGACCCGGCTCTTGAGCCGCTCCGCGGCGAATTTGCGTGTCAGGTCACTACGTTGGGGCCAATGCGCTGCCGATGTGATCGGCGGCGATCAGGCGGCCCTCCGCCAGCGACATCACCCACGTGCTGCCCTTGCGGTTGCGGGACTTGTCCGGGCGGACCCCGTCGCGCTCGCACCACCACGCGATCAGGTCCGGAATCACCTTGCCCTGTGTGCAAATCACCGGTGCGCGGTGCGCGCCGGCAATCTGTAGCACTCGCCGTCGACCGCGCTTGGGGTTGTCGGCGTAAGCCTCTTCGGTCAGTGTCGGCTCGTTGTTGATGGTGACGCCCAGCTCCTCGGCCAAGGGTTCCACGGTTTGGTGGCATCGCACCCGATCCGCGGCGTAGACATCGGTTGGGCCGAAGGCCGACAACTGCGCGACAAGTGCCTCCGCCTGCGCGCGGCCCTTCTTGTCCAACGGCCGTATTTTGTCGTCACCGGAGAACCGGGACTTGCTGCCTGCAGTGCCGTGCCGCACTATCAGAACCGATTGAGTATCCGCCGGTTCTTTGGCCCACCGACGCAATACCTTTCGGTCGTAGGCATACGACACCTTTTTGATCGCGGCGGGGGCTGGTAGCCAGAGTAGGTCGTCGACCTCGTGGTTCGGAGCGAAACTGCCACCGAGGCTACGCGCCGACCAATACTGCACTTTTTTTGTGCGTTGCTCGATCGGATAACTCACCGTCGCAATTCGACGGCCCAGCTCGACCTGGTGCCCCGTTTCCTCGAATACTTCACGCACGGCGGTCACCGGCTCGGTCTCGCCGGGATCGACCTTTCCCTTGGGCAGCGACCAGTCGTCATATCGAGGACGGTGAATCACGGCGATCTCCGCGGCGGACTCGCGGTACCCGGGACGCCACAGCACAACGCCCGCGGCGAGGACGATCTTGCTCGACGACGACTGTGTCGGCACCTGAACTCCTGCAAGTCAATTCGGGGCCCGGGTGGACCCTGTGGCCAGAAGTTTGAGCGTTTAGCTGCGGTGCTGCTCCATCAGCGACACCTGGTGGTCGCGAACCTTGTGGCCGGCTCGCGGCATCGCCGTCCATTGGCCGTCCGGCCCCAATTCCCAGCTGCGTGTCGAAGGATCGAGCGCCGATTCGAAAAGGTCGTTCAGTTGCGCGGTCAGGCGGGGATCCTTGACCTGGACCAGCACCTCGACGCGGCGATCCAGGTTGCGGTGCATCATGTCGGCGCTGCCGATCCAGTATTCATTGATCGCGTGGAAATTGAAGATCCGCGAGTGCTCTAGATATTGTCCGAGAATCGAGCGCACGGTGATGTTTTCGGAGAAGCCCTCGACGCCGGGGCGCAGGGCGCAGATTCCACGCACCACGATCTCGACGCGCACCCCGCCTTGCGACGCGCGGTAGAGGGCATCGATGACCCCCTCGTCGACGAGGGAGTTCATCTTCAGCCGGATGTGCCCGTTTCCGCTTTCCTGATGTGCGGCGATCTCCCGATTGACGCGTTCGACGATGCCTGCCCGGATGCTGTGCGGCGCGACCAATAGGTTGCGGTAGGAAAGCTTGCGTGAATAGCCCGTCAACGTGTTGAACAGATCGGTGAGGTCGGCGCCGATGTCAGGATCGGCGGTCAGCAGGCCGAGGTCTTCGTAGAGGCGAGCGGTTTTGCTGTTGTAGTTGCCGGTCCCGATGTGGCAGTAGCGCCGGATCGTTGAGCCCTCGCGGCGAACCACCAGGCATGTCTTGCAGTGCGTTTTAAGGCCGAGGAGGCCGTAGACCACGTGTACCCCCGCCTGCTCCAATGCTCGCGCCCACCGAATGTTGGCTTGTTCGTCGAACCGTGCCTTGATTTCGACCAGCGCCACGACTTGCTTTCCGGCAGCGGCGGCTTCGATCAGGGCCCGCACGATCGGCGAGTCACCCGACGTGCGGTACAGCGTCTGCTTGATCGCCAGCACGTTGGGGTCGGCGGCGGCCAACTCGATGAATCGTTGTGTGCTGGTCGAGAACGATTCGTAGGGGTGATGCACTAACACGTCACCCTCGCGCAGCGTCGCGAAAATGCTCTTCGGCGTTTCCCGGTCGGCGAACGCGGGGCTGGTCGCGGGAACGAATGCGGGATCCTTCAGATCGGGGCGGTCGACGCCGTAAATCTGCCACAGCGACGAAAGATCAAGCAGCCCCGGCACTTGGATCACATCGCCGGGATGCACGTCGAGTTCGCGCAGCAGCAGCTCCAACATGTGCTCGGTCATGTCGTCGGCCACCTCGAGGCGTACCGGCGACCCGAACCTCCGACGGGCCAGCTCGCGCTCCAGCGCCTGCAGCAAGTCTTCGTCGCGATCTTCGTCGACCTCGTAGTCAGCGTTGCGGGTCACCCGGAATGCGTGGTGTTCAACGATTTCCAGGCCGGGGAACAGCGCGGGCAGGAATGCCGCGATCAGCTCCTCAGTCGGCAGGAAGCGGACTTCTTTCTTCCGCGACGACTCGTCAGCGCCACCACGCTCGTCGAGTTCGACAAATCGATCGACGTTGTCGGGCACCTTGACTCGGGCGAAATGTTGACCGCCGTCGTCGGGCAGCTTGACGGTGACGGCGAGGTTCAGGCTCAGGCCGCTGACGAACGGGAACGGGTGAGCGGGATCCACGGCCAGTGGAGTCAGGACCGGGAACACCTGCTCAGTGAAGTACGTCGACAGCCGGTCACGTTCGTCCTGATCCAGGTCGGCCCATGTGACGATATGAATACCTTCGCGCGCCAGCTCGGGCTCCACCGAGTTCAGAAAAACCTCTGCGTGCCGGGTGGCGATTTTCTGGGTCTGCTCGCCGATGCGGCGCAGTTGCTCGCGTGGGGTGAGTCCATCCGCGGAGCGCACCGACAGGCCCATCTCGTCGCGCCGCTTCAGGCCGGCGACGCGCACCATGTAGAACTCATCGAGGTTGGAGGCGAAGATCGCCAGGAACTTCGCCCGCTCCAACAGCGCCAGCGACGTATCCTCCGCGAGCGCCAGGACGCGCGCGTTGAAGTCCAGCCAGCTCAATTCACGGTTTAGATAGCGATCTTCGGGGAGTGGGTTATCGACTGCGTCGGCGGTTGTGGCGGGCGGTGCACCCGGCGCAGAATCTGCGGACTGCCACGTGGGCGTCTCGTCGCTGACAGTGGTGTCCGGGGCTTCGATGTCAGTCACTCTTGTGATCATTCCCCATGGGCGGGGGGTGCTGCCACCGACTAGGTGGCCAACATTTGCCGTTGAGGAGCTGTTTACCCATCGTTACCCCCGCTGGGGTGCCGAGATTGCAACCGCGCGGGTCGTCGCCGGTCCCATTCCGAGACGACGGGCGACGGCCAGGTCGCCGGGTGTGTCGATGTCGCAACGAAGTCCCGGCCATGCACCGGTGAGTTCGATCGCACCCGAATGTCGGTGCTGTGCAGACGAATCCGGCCCGAACCGGGGGTCGAGCGCGGTTCCGAACGCGCACAGCGCCGCCGTGCCGGTGCCGAGGCGATCGGCGACGAAACTACGCTCGTACCGGCGTGCCGCGGCAATCGCTTCGGCAAGTTCCTGCGGCTGCAATGCCGGCAGATCGCCTTGCAACACAACGATGTTCGAGACCGACTGGGACACCACGCGTTCGGCGGCTGCGATCGCGTTGTTCAGCGGGTCCAAGTGGCCGTCCGGGGTCGGATCGGTGAGCACCTCGGCGCCGAGTTCGGACGCCGCCGCGGCGGCGACGTCGTCGGGCGTGACGACGGTGATGCGGCGAACAGAACTCACCCTCGACGCGGCGGTGAGGGTGTCGACCAGCATTGCCAACACGACGCTCTCGCGCGTCCGCGCGGAGAAGATGGGCGCCAGTCGCGTCTTGGCGGCGGTCAGCCGCTTGACGGCGACGATCAAGCCGACGTCATCGTCGGTGTCGGCTTGACTGCGGCTCACGGAACCATCCTGCCAGGGTGGATCGCCGGGCGGGCTACGCCCGATTCCCACCTCCTTTTCAGGACGTCCCGGCCTGCATCGTCGCTGGGCTACGGTGAAGCGCCGGGAGTTAGAGCACACTGACTAGACGGGACCGAGACAGATCATGGCCACCACGACAGCGGTAATGGGTGCCGGCGCGTGGGGCACGGCGCTCGCCAAACTGCTGGCCGACGCCGGCGGCGAGGTGACCCTCTGGGCGCGGCGTTCCGACGTCGCAGACAACATCAACTCCAGTCGGTACAACCCCGGGTACCTGCCTGGTGTGCAGTTGCCGGCCGGCATCCGGGCCACCGCTGATCCGGCCGAGGCTTTGCACGGGGTGACCACGGTGCTGCTGGCCGTGCCCGCGCAGACGATGCGAAGCAACCTCGAGCAGTGGACGAGCCTGATCACCAAGGGCGCCACCCTGGTCAGCACGGCCAAGGGCATCGAGTTGGTCACTCTGATGCGGATGAGCCAAGTCATCGTGGACGTCACGGGTGTCGATCCGTCGCAAGTCGCGGTGATCTCCGGTCCGAATCTCGCCAGCGAGATCACTGCCGGGCAACCCGCAGCCACCGTCATCGCCTGCAGCGATTCCGGGCGCGCGGTTGCCGTGCAGCGCATGCTGAATGCCGGATACTTCCGGCCGTACACCAATGCCGATGTCATCGGGACCGAGATCGGCGGCGCGTGCAAGAACGTCATCGCGCTGGCCTGCGGGATGGCGGCCGGGGTAGGCCTCGGCGAAAACACCGCGGCGGCGATCATCACCCGCGGTCTGGCCGAGATCATGCGGCTGGGTATCGCGGTCGGCGCCAAGGGTGCGACGCTGGCCGGCCTGGCCGGGGTGGGCGATCTGGTGGCTACCTGCACGTCGCCCCGGTCGCGCAACCGCAGTTTCGGCGAAAGTCTGGGGCGCGGCGAAACGCTGGAGTCGGCGCTGCGAGAGCGTGGTGGCCACGTCGTCGAAGGGGTGACGTCGTGCGAGTCGGTGCTGGCGCTGGCCTCGAGTTACGACGTCGAGATGCCCCTGACCGACGCGGTGGAACGGGTCTGCCACAAGGGGTTGTCCGTGGACCAGGCGGTGGTTGCCCTGCTGGGGCGCAGCACCAAGCCGGAATGAGCTTGTAACCAGCACCGCGACGCCAGACGGTAGCCTCTCTAGGTTGTGAACGCCCGCTTGCCGTCCAGGACGCCCGATCACGGTCGCGTCCGAGTTGCCGTCGTCTTCGGCGGACGCAGCAATGAGCACGCCATCTCGTGCGTCTCGGCAGGCAGCATTTTGCGCAACCTGGACCCGGAGCGGTTCGAGGTGGTCGCGGTCGGCATCACGCCGGAAGGCTCGTGGGTGCTGACCGACGGTGATCCCGACTCGTTGGCGATCGCCAACCGGCAATTGCCAGGGGTGAGTCCGGAGTCGGGCACCGAGCTGGCGCTGACGGCCGACCCGCGTCTCGCCGGTCAGCTGGTATCGCTGGCGCCCGGTGGGGCTGAGGTGCTGGCGTCGGTCGACGTGGTCTTTCCGGTCCTGCACGGGCCGTACGGGGAAGACGGCACCATCCAGGGTCTGCTCGAACTCGCCGGTGTGCCGTATGTCGGTGCGGGGGTGCTGGCCAGCGCGGCGGGGATGGATAAAGAGTTCACCAAGAAGCTGCTGGTGGCCGAGGGGCTACCGATCGGCGACTACGCGGTGCTGCGGCCATCGGAGACCACGCTGGACGCCGAACAGCTTGACCGACTTGGGCTTCCGGCCTTCGTCAAGCCCGCTCGCGGCGGCTCGTCGATCGGCGTCAGCCGGGTGGCCAATCGGCAGGAATTGCCCGCGGCGATCGCCCATGCGCGTCAGCACGATCCGAAGGTGATCGTCGAGTCCGCGATCATCGGCCGCGAACTGGAGTGCGGTGTGCTCGAATTCCCCGACGGCACAGTGCAAGCCAGTACCGTCGGCGAGATCCGGGTGGCCGGAGTCCGCGGACGGGAAGATTCTTTCTACGACTTCGCGACCAAATATCTTGACGACGCCGCCGAACTCGACGTGCCCGCCAAGATCGACGACGACGTGAGCGATGCCGTGCGCGAGTTGGCGATTCGGGCGTTCAAGGCGATTGACGGCCGGGGTCTGGCCCGGGTGGACTTCTTTCTCACCGAAGACGGGCCGCTGATCAACGAGGTCAACACGATGCCCGGATTCACCACGATCTCGATGTATCCCCGGATGTGGGCAGCCAGCGGCGTCGACTATCAAACCCTGTTGGCGACCATGGTCGACACAGCGCTGGCGCGTGGGATGGGTCTGCGTTAATTGCCCGACGTCGGGGCGACTGGCCGCGCCGGCATGGTTCGGTCGATCAGCTCGGAGAGCTGCTGGATCGGCGTCGGTCCGGAGCCCGGTGGCAGCGTGAGTGCCAGGTAGACCGGTCGATCGACCGCGTACCAGGTGGATCGCTGATCCTGGCTGACCTGGAACCACTGCACCCGGTCGACCTGCTGGATCGGTGAGCCGACGACAAAGTCGCTAGGACGGTCGAGGCCGCACCGCAGTATCACTGGATCTCCCTCGCCTGCGGGCTGCCACGCGGCGGCACCGGCCGGAGCCGGTTGCACCAGCGTGGCCCGGCTGTAGTCGCCAAGTCGCTGTGGCAATGCATCCACCAGCTTGTGGCAGGCGGCATCGTCCGCGTGCGGCGCAGGCACCGCGGCGACAACGACCGGTGCGGTGTGGTGGTGAGTCGCCGCGATCGCCAGAACGACGACCACAACACCGATCGCCAGAACCAGCGCGGCGATCAGCGCCGCCCGTGGCGGGCCGTCGGATTCGGCCATTACGTCACCCTCTGCTCGAACTCAGCGCAGTAGAACCTACCGTTGTTCGCAGACCAGCGATCATCGAGGAGGTGGGATGAGCAGCGGCGAGTCCGATCGCACCCTCGGCGATATCGGTGAGTTCGAGCTGATTGACCGGATGACTCGGGGTCGGCCCGAGTCACCCGACGTCGCCCTCGGGCCAGGCGACGACGGCGCGGTGGTGATCGCCCCCGATGGTCGCGTGGTCGTGTCGACGGACATGCTGGTCGAGGGCAGGCACTTTCGGCTGGACTGGTCGACGCCGCACGACGTCGGCCGTAAAGCCGTGGCGCAGAACGCCGCCGATATCGAAGCGATGGGTGCACGGGTCACCGCGTTCGTCGTCGGCTTCGGTGCGCCACCCGAAACCGCTGCCGCACAGGTCAACGCGCTGGCCGACGGAATGTGGGACGAAGCCGCCCGGGTCGGCGCCGGCATCGTCGGGGGAGATCTGGTCGCCAGCCCGCAGTGGGTCGTGTCGGTGACTGTGCTCGGTGATCTCGCCGGCCACGCGCCGGTGTTGCGGTCCGGTGCGCGGTCTGGCTCGCAACTCGCCGTCGCCGGTCAACTGGGATGTTCGGCTGCTGGATATGCGCTGTGGCACAACGGTATCGACCGATTCAACGAGCTACGTCGACGCCATCTGGTTCCGCAACCGCCGTACCGCCAGGGTCGGGTGGCGGCCGGAGCCGGCGCACAGGCGATGATCGACGTCTCTGACGGCTTGGTCGGCGACCTTCGACATGTCGCCGAGGCATCGGGACTGGTGATCGACCTGAGCACCGAGGCACTGAGCGTAGATCGTGAGTTATTGGTCGGCGCTGCCGAAGCCGTCGGCGTCGACCCGTGGACTTGGGTATTCGGTGGGGGAGAAGACCATGCGTTGGTCGCGGCGTTCCCCGGTCCGGTTCCCGCGGGGTGGCGGGTGATCGGGCGCGTTTGCGACGGGCCGGCTGACGTGCTCGTCGACGGTGCACCGTGGCGCGGGTATGCAGGGTGGCAGTCGTTCGGTGGCCGATGACGATGCGGGCCGCGGAGATGCCGGACAATTGCGCAGTAAGGTGACCCGGTGACCGTCTACGCGATCGCACAACTACGGTTCACCGACCGCACTGCCTACGACCGGTACCAAATGCGGTTCATGGATGTCTTCCGTCGGTATCACGGAACGTTATTGGCCGCCGACGAGCGGCCGCAGGTCGTCGAGGGCAGCTGGGATCGGAACAAGGTGGTGCTGATGTCGTTTCCTGACGAGTCCGAATTCCGGTTGTGGTCGGAATCTGATGAATATCAGGAGATTTCGAAGGACCGCGTCACGGGAGCGGACACCGTGGTGCTATTGATCGAGGGGCTGGCGTGACCGCCAAGCCGCTGCGCGAACTCATCGACGATGGCTGGTCGACGGCCCTGCAGCCCGTCGAGGAGCAAGTCGCCACGATGGGTCAATTCCTGCGCGCGGAGATCGCGGCCGGCCGTGGATATCTGCCTGCCGGTGAAAATGTGTTGCGCGCCTTCACCTTTCCGTTCGACAGGGTCCGGGTTCTGATCGTGGGCCAGGACCCGTATCCGACGCCCGGACACGCCGTCGGCCTGAGCTTCTCGGTGGCCGCCGACGTGCGGCCGCTGCCGCGGAGTCTGGAGAACATTTTCGCCGAATATCGCACAGACTTAGGCTTTCCGGTGCCGTCCTGCGGCGACCTCACACCGTGGGCGCAGCGCGGGGTGCTACTGCTCAACCG
>NZ_DATNJW010000137.1:0-6123 GCF_035603715.1 Mycobacterium sp.
CCCGTCGAGGCGATCGCCCGTCGCGCCGGTGTCGGTGAGCGCACCCTGTACCGGAGGTTTCCGACCAAGGCAGAACTGGTTCGTGCGGCACTGGACCAATGCATCGCCGAGGACCTCACGCCGACGATTGAGGCGGTCCGCAGGACCGCTGACCCCATGACGGGCCTGGCCGAGCTGTTCGATGCGGCGATATCGCTGGGCGCGCGCGAACACAATCTGTTGACAGCGGCGCGCCGAGCCGGGTCCTTGACGTCGGACGTCTCGACCGGGCTGTACGAGGCGCTCAGCGAGCTCGCTGAGCGCGGCCGGCGAGCCGGCGTCGTACGGGCCGACCTGGCTCCCGCCGACCTGCCGCGGATGATCGCGATGCTGCACAGCGTGCTGTGGACGATGGACTCCGGCAGCGACGGTTGGCGCCGCTACGTTGCGCTGATGCTCGACGCGATATCGGCCGGCGACCGGCGAACGCTACCTCCGGCGGCCACACTTCGATTTGTGCCCGAATCGGGCAATTGGCCGATGGAGGGCGGCGCTTGAGCGGCGTCGCAATCCGTCCCACCTGCGGCGTCGTTACCTGATCGTGACTAATTCGCGATTTGCTCGTAAGCTGCTTGCCGTGCCGGGTCACAAGTTAGCCAGCGGCGGCCGAAAGTCGCCGGTAGTGATGGCTGCGGTCGCCGTCCCGGTCGCCATCATCTTTGCCCTCGGCGGCAGCGCCCACGCTGAGGACCATCACAGGGACGCCAATGCGGTAGCTGACGCGCCATGTTGCCATCTGCAGATCATGGCCACCGCACCGACCACGACGGCGTGGTCCGCGTCCGCTGTCCCGGCCCCCGGCGCTCCCGCCGAAACTGCGGCCGCATCACGCGCGTCGCGATGGCATGTCGCCTCCAAGAACGCCCCGCAAGTCCTGATCGCGGATGTCGCTCCGGAACGTGGCCTTCAGGTCAAGACGATCTTGGCCGCTCGCACCATCAGCGCGGTGTTCCCGGAAATCAAGAACATGGGCGGCGTTCGACCGGACGCGCTCAGGTGGCATCCCGAGGGCTTGGCGATCGACGTGATGATTCCCAACCCGTCCAGCGCCGCCGGTATCGCGCTCGGCAACGAGATCGTCTCGTTCGCGCTCAAGAACGCGGACAAATTCTCGTTGCAGGATTGCATTTGGCGGGGTACGTACTACACGCCCAAGGGGCCCTCAGGATCCGGCTACGGCCACTACGATCACGTCCACATCACCACCCACGGTGGCGGATATCCCAAGGGCGGGGAAGTCTACCTTCGCTGACCCGGTGAATTGATTCTCGTTCCCGATTAAGCCAAGTGCAGCTAAGGCACCCAGTGCCTTCTCCCGGCGTGTCAAACGCTATGAGCAGCCGCTGTTTTGGGCGACCGCTGCGATCAAACCGTGATGCACTGGTGCGGATTGCGGTCTAAACGTCTCTATTTGGCAACGGTGTGGTGTGGCGTAGTGCGTGTTGAACAGCGGTCCACTAAAACTGATTTTGGTCGAAACGCGAATCCGTTATGGCTGCGCGCCTTTGGCCGCGTCTATTGCTGTGTAGGAAATGCTCGAATGTGGATAAGGAGTTGACGTCGATGGCAAGCTTCGACCGATTCAGCATCAAAGTCGTTGCCGGCGTTGGCTTATGCGGCGCCGCGATAGCGTTGAGTCCGGATGCGGCAGCCGCTCCGTTGAAGGCTGGAGGGTACGCGTGCATGCAGGGCGCCGCGGGCGAAGTCGGTGCCCCCGCGGTCGCCGGTGGTGCGGCCGGTGCAGGCCCGGCAGTCGCCGGCGGTGCGGCGGCGTGTGGAGCCCCACTCGCCGACATGAGCGGTGCGCCAGTGGCTGCGCCGGTTCCCGCCGGCGCTCCGGTACCGGTTGTACCTGCTGGTGCTCCCGTTCCGGCGGGCGCTCCGGTACCGGTTGTTCCTGCGGGCGCTCCGTTGCCTGCTGGCGCTCCCGTTCCGGCAGGTGCCCCGGTACCGGTTGTTCCTGCCGGTGCTCCACTGATCGCGCTTGGCGGCGCGGCTGCTCCGATCCCGGGTGCTGTACTCGCGGGTGGCGTTGGCGGTAAGGGAGTGCCCACCGCTACGGCGTCGACAGGCGGCCCCGTATCCGGTGAGCCCATCCTGCCTGGACCTGTTGAGTAAGGGAGACTACGTCACGCCCCCGGGTCATACCCGGGGGCGTTTTTTAGTGCTCATAAGCTGCCGGCGATTCGGGAAAGAATGCGGAAAGTCCTGCACCACAACAGCATTATGCTGTACATGTGACTTGAGGCGTGGCGTCCTGACTGCCGATGGCTGTCGGCTTCGCTACTCCTTGACGACCACCGGGTCGCCAACGTTGACCGTGTTGAAGTACCACTCGGCGTCGGCGGGGCTCAGGCTGATGCAGCCATGGCTGACGTTTTCGAGTCCAAGCGATTGGACGGCCCACGGAGCCGAATGCACGAACAGCCCGCGGCTGCTGATCCGGTCGGCGAAATCCACCGGCGTCTTGTAACCCTGGGGACTGCTGATAGGGACGCCGACACTGCTCGAATCCATAACCACAGTGCGCTCTTTGGACATCACCGTGTAAACGCCGACCGGCGTCGGGAACTCCGGCCTACCCATCGAGGCCGGCATGACGCCCGGTTCGCCCCAGTGCGGTTGGTGGTGCGGGGCCGGCAGTTGCGTCGAAGGCGCGCTCGGAACTCCGTCGACGCTCACCGTGAAGGTGTGATCCGAGATGTCGGCGACACCGAGGACGGCGGGTCCGGTTTTGAAATCCGTCGACAGGCCGCCCACGGACAGCGCTATGGTGCTGTGCGCCGGCCAGTATCGGTCCGGAACCCATTGCACGACATCGTTATCGAGCCATTCGAACTTGCCGGTCATTGAGGGGGTCGATGCGACCCGAACGGCGCGCTCCGCCGCGCGCCGGTTGACCACGGGTGCGCGGAACGTGACGACCACAGGATGCGCAACACCCACGACCTGGCCCATCGATGGCCGAATCGAAGCGACCGCGAAGCGGTCTGACTGGTGTGATGCCGTCAGGCTGACACCGGAAGGCCCGGTGACCACCGATGCCGAGATCCCAACCACCACAACGACAGAACGACAGACCGCCCGCATGCGCCAGTTCCTTCTAGTAGACAGGTTTTCAATAGCGATCTTACGGGTGTCCAGAATGTTGGAAGTTTAAGGGCGCGTTAGCGATTCGATAAAGCATGGGTCACGTTTTGGCTACGGTCAGCGGAAACCGGGCCCGTTAAACGAAAACTGAGCTCAGCGAACGCTTGTTTCGCTCGAGGCAGTTTGGCCGGCCAGGGTTGACTCACCGGTTAACGCGTCCGAATGAGTTGCGGCGAAATGGCTGTGTAGTCCGGTCACCTGTAGTACCCGATTGAGAAATGCGGGGCGATGGTCGAGGTGCAATTGGACGCCCGACTGAGTGGTCCGGCGGTGCAGCAAAAGCAGGCCGGAAAGGGCCGCCGAGTCCAGGAATGTCAGGCCGCTGAGGTCGAGGTGCAGGTCGACCAGGCCGACCTGCTGCGCGAGTAATCGCGATGCCGCCTCGACGACTTCATCGGCACTTTCGTAGTCGAGGTCGCCGGTGACCCGCACGCAGGCCGACCGTCCGGTCTTAGCGATTGTCACGGAAAAGTTCATGTAATCAATTGGGGGTCGGTCGCCGAACACTTCCGGTCGGCGAGAGCGGATTGGGCCGCAACCAACAAACGCCGACTGCGGGGAAGTCATGCTGCTGTGTACCCAAAAGGTCGAGCGCCGGAAACAGCGTCGGAAACAATGTGGCGCCCGGCACACCTCGGGCGATGAGGATGTCGGCGGTCCGGGGGCTCAAGCCGTGAACCTTCCCCGGGTGTGGCCGTCGACGGCACTCAGGTGTGTGCGGCGTGGAGCGGTGATGGCCACGACGGCGATGTCGTCATGCACCTGCTGACCGATCCACTGGGTGGCCAGCATCATGACGCGCTCGACCACTGATTCGGCGGGCATTCCGGAGCACTCGGCCAGCGCGGAAGCCAGACGCTCCTCGCCGAACATATAGTCACCCAGCGGGCCACCCCGCGCCTCGGTGACTCCATCGGTGTAGAGCACGCAGGTCTCTCCTGGCGCCAGGTAGGTCTCGAACGACTGCGCTTCGATGTTGGGCAACGCGCCGATGAGCGTGCCGCAGGTATCAGCCTGCTCGACCTGCCCGCCGTCGCGCACGATCAGTGGGGGAAGATGGCCCGCGCTGGTCAGCCGCAGGAACACCCCGCCGTCGCGGTTGGCGACCGACGCCAGTACCAAGGTGGCGAAGCGGCAGTGCTCGGCGGACAACATCGCGCCGTTGAGCAATTCGAGGACTGCTTGATGATCGGCGGCCAGAGGCGTCAACGCCTGCAGCGTGTTACGGATCTTGCCGGTGAGCATGGCGGCCTCGAGGCCCTTGCCGCACACGTCGCCGAGAACGACCAGCGTCTCGCCGTCAGCGGTCGCCGCGGGGTGCACGTCGTAGAAGTCACCGCCGACGACTCCGTAGTCTTCCGAAGCTCGGTAGCCGCCCGCGAATTCGATGCCGTGCATCGGCTGCAGTTGCGGCGGCAGCAAGTCGCGCATCAGTGTGCGGGTGATCGAGGCTTGCTCGGCATACAGTCGGGCGGCCGACAGCGCCACACCGGCCCGGGCCGCGAACAACCGCGCGAGTACCTCGTCGCTTTCGCTGAACACGCCCCCTTCGGCGTACCGCAGCAGCACCAGCGCACCTGCCGACACGCCGTGACCAGCCAGCGGGGTGATCATCACCGAGCCCAACGGGCGGGGAAAGCCGGTCGGAATCAGCCAATCCGGCAGCGTCGCGGCGTCGATCCGGCGAGCGGGACCCGGCGGGAATTCCCGCAATGCCTCGCTCAAACCGGCCACTGAGGTCGGATCGGCATCAACACTGCGCTGCTCCACGGCGCCGGTCGAGTCGCCGTAGAAGATCGGCATCCGGCGGCCCGGGCCGACGGGCGCGACGACGACGGCAGCGTCGGCGAGATCCCGAGCGGCAAGCTGCGCGGTCGCTTCCCGGCACCGGTCGACATTCAGCGACGCCATCAACACCGACGACGCTTCGAGCAGGAATTCGGCGCGTTCGTGCTCGCGCGTCAGGGCATGTTGGGCCTCGCGCAGCACCTGGCCGGTGTCCTCGACCAGCGACCACGCCACTTCTCCGCTGGGAAGCCTTGCGTGGTGGGCGTCGAACTTGCGGCCGGCGACGGGGCCCGTTGCGCTGAACGACTCCCTGCTCTCCGGGGCCGACGCTGGTTCGACGAGCCGGAGATGCACGGACGATAGCCATCCGACGGCGGCCTCCAGCGGAGTGCCCGGCCCTACCTCGGGTAATAGCGACTGCGCTGACGCGCTCAGAGCCCGGATGGCTCCGGTCTGATCAACAACAAGAGTGGGGCAGGCGACGTAGGTCCACAGCGACTGATGGTCGGTCTCAACCGGAACCGGAGCCGCATCCTGCATACCAAATCGACCTAAATTGTCGCGTCTACTTAACTATCGTTGGCGAGGACTTTACGCATATCGCTTGTCGCTGCGGAAGTCTCAGTTTTGCTACGGCCCGATCTTGATATTTCGGATCTTTAATCGGGCCGCACTCGCTACGGTCAGAGTACATACGACGGAGGTGTTATGACGGGTCAGATCCCATTGGTCGACTACTTGGTGCTCGATGACGGCGATCCCCACCTCGTCGCGCAGGAATGCACAAACTGCGGCGCCCGATTCTTCGATCGGCGCAATGCCTGCGCCGGTTGTTTCGCGTCCGAATTTTCACCCGTCGACGTTGCGACCGAGGGCACGCTGCGGGCGTTCACCATCGTCACGTTTGCCGCACCCGGCATTCCCACCCCGTTCGTCGCGTCGGTGGTCGACTGCGACGGCACCCAGGTGCGCGCCAACTTGGTCAATGTCGAGCCCGATCCCGAACATGTCCGCGACGGGATGAAGGTGCGGCTGGCTACCTACTCGATCGGCACCGATTCGGCGGGCACCGAGGCCATCGGCTTCGGCTTCGAACCCGCGACCTGACAATCCACGTCAAAAAGGAGAAGTCACTATGAGCGTCAG
>NZ_DATNJW010000138.1:0-10683 GCF_035603715.1 Mycobacterium sp.
CAATGAGGTGCTCTACGTCGGCACCGCAATTAACTTGCGGCGCAGGGTAAGTCAGTACTTCAACGGCTCAGATCAGCGGACCCGGATCAAAGAGATGGTCACGTTGGCCGGCTCCGTCGAGCACGTCGAATGCGCGCACGCGCTGGAAGCCGGCGTCCGTGAGCTACGGATGCTGGCCGCGCACGCCCCGCCCTACAACCGGAGATCGAAATTCCCGCACCGCTGGTGGTGGGTGGTGCTGAGCGATGAGGCGTTTCCCCGGTTTTCGCCTGTGCGCACGCCGCGCCACGACCGTGCGGTCGGCCCGTTCAGGTCCCGTGCCGACGCCGCCGACACCGCGGACCTGCTGGCGCGGCTGACCGGTGTGCGCAGCTGCACCAAGCGGTTGGCCCGCACGGTGCTGCACGGGCCGGCCTGCCCGCAGCACGAGGTGTCGCCGTGCCCCGCCGGACGTGATGTGACCGCGGCCCAGTACGCGCCGACGGCCGGTCGCGCCGCGGCGCTGATCGACGGTGTGGACAACGCCGCGCTGGCGGAGGCGGTGCGTCGGATCGCCGAGCTGGCCGGGCGTCAGCGCTACGAGAGCGCCGCCCGGTTGCGCGATCACACCGTGGCCGCGGTCGAGGTGCTCTGGCGCGGTCAGCGCCTGCGCGCGCTGGCCGCCGTGGCCGAGCTGGTGGCCGCGGCTCCCGACGGCGAGGGCGGCTGGCAGCTCGCCGTTATCCGGCATGGCCAGCTCGCCGCCGCTGGGATGGCCCGCCGCGGCGTGCCGCCGATGCCCGTGATCGACGCGATCCGGGCCGGTGCGCAAGTGGTGTTGCCGCAGCCCGCGCCGCTGGGCGGCGCGCTGGTCGAAGAGACCGCGCTGGTCGCACGCTGGCTGACGGCCCCGGGGGTACGCATCGTGTCCGTGACGGGCGACGAGGGTTGGTGCACCAAATTGCGGTCCGCGGGGCCGTGGGCCGAGTGGGCCGCGTCGGCCCGCTCCGCGCGGGTGGCCGCCGAGCAGGCCGTCACCAGCCGCGACTCAGAGCTGCTGACCGAACCGCACCCATCGCGCGAGCAGCTGTTCGGCCGCTCCGCTGTCGATGGCGTCGACGGCCCGGGCAAGCCCGTCCTCCCACGCCGGCAGCCACTCGGCGCGGCTGGATAGCCCGGCATGGGCCACGATCGCGCCCGCGGCGTTCAGCACCACGGCGTCGCGGACCGGGCCCTTGGCCCCGGCCAGCATCGAACGTGCCTCCGCGGCGTTGGCGGCCGCGTCACCGCCCAGTAGCTGATCGAGGTCGGCGCGCGCGAACCCGAACCCGGCGGGATCGAATTTCAGCATGTCCACCGTGCCGGATTGGACCCGCCAGATGGTGCTCGTCGTGGTGGTGGTCAGCTCGTCGAGACCGTCGTCGCCGTGGACCACCAGCACGCTGGACTGACGCGCGGCGAAAACTCCCGCCATCACCTCGGCCAGCTCCGCGAAGGCACAACCAATCAGGCCGGCCCGCGGCTGACCCGGATTTGTAAGCGGCCCAAGCAAATTGAAGACGGTCGGCACACCGATCTCACGCCGCACCGCCGATGCGTGCCGATACGAGGGATGGAACCGCGGTGCGAAGCAGAACCCGATACCGACTTCGGCGACGCTGCGCGCGACGTCCTCGGGACCCAGGTCGATGCGTACGCCAAGCGCTTCCAGCGTGTCGGCTCCGCCGGCCAGCGACGACGACGCGCGGTTGCCGTGCTTGACCACCGGAATGCCGCTGGCCGCCACGACGATCGCCGCCATCGTCGAGAGGTTGACGGTGTTGACGCCGTCGCCACCGGTACCGACGATGTCGACGGTCTCGGTCCCGATCTGCTCGGTGGGCAGCCTGAGGCCGTGCTGCAGCATCGCGTCGGCCAGTTCGGCCACTTCTGCCGCGGTGGGCGCCTTCATCTTCATCGCCACGGCGAAGGCCGCGAGCTGCGCCTGCGTGGCGGATCCGGTCATGATCTGCTCCATGGCCCAGCCGGCCTGTCCGCGCGGCAGGTCGTGCCCCGCGGTCAAAACCTCGAGCACACGCGGCCACGACAGCGCCGTTTCCGGGGGCCGCTGAGATGGCTCCGACGATGACGCCGCCACACCCCAAATGGTCCCATGGCGATCGCCAGCGCGGCGAAGCCGGGCACAGCGGGTCACCATCAACCGGCCCCTGGCGGCCAGACGAATGGCGCAGCCAGGCGAGGGCGGCGGATCGACATGAATTTCGCACACCAAATTGCCGCCCCGGGTGGAGGTCGACAACTACAAAGCGTCATACTTGCGGGGTGACGAGTGCGGTAGGGACCTCGGGTACAGCAATCACGGCGCGCGTACATTCGCTCAACCGCCCAAATATGGTCAGTGTCGGCACCATAGTCTGGCTTTCCAGTGAGTTGATGTTCTTTGCTGGACTGTTCGCCTTCTACTTCACCGCGCGGGCGCAGGCGGCGGGCAACTGGCCGCCTCCGCCGACCGAGCTGAACCTGTATCAGGCGGTACCGGTCACGCTGGTGCTGATCGCCTCATCGTTCACCTGCCAGATGGGCGTGTTCGCAGCCGAGCGCGGTGACGTGTTCGGGCTGCGCCGCTGGTATCTGCTGACCTTTGCGATGGGGTTGTTCTTCGTGCTCGGTCAGGGCTACGAGTACCACCACCTGATGAGCCACGGGACCACGATCCCCTCCAGCGCTTACGGCAGCGTGTTCTACCTGGCCACCGGTTTCCACGGGTTGCACGTCATCGGCGGGCTGATCGCCTTCATCTTCCTGCTGGCCCGCACCACGATGAGCAAGTTCACCCCAGCGCAGGCCACCGCGTCGATCGTCGTCTCCTACTACTGGCACTTCGTCGACATCGTCTGGATCGCACTGTTCGCCACGATCTATTTCATCCGTTGACCAGCATGCGTAAGAACAGGAGTGCTCGGTTGAAGAAACTGGGGTTGAACCGATCGCTGAGTGACCGGGCGCGCCGCCGCCTGCGCCGCCGGTTCTCGGCTGGGCTGCTGCTGGTGTTGGCTCTGGTGGTAGCCGGCGGGCTGGCCGCGGTCCTGACCCCCAGCCCGCAGGTAGCGGTTGCCGACGAGTCTTCCTCGGCGCTATTGCGAACGGGCAAGCAGCTTTTCGACACGTCGTGCGTGACCTGCCACGGCGCCAACCTGCAGGGTGTGCCCGACCGCGGGCCCAGCCTGATCGGCGTCGGCGAGGCTGCGGTCTACTTCCAGGTGTCCAGCGGCCGGATGCCCGCCATGCGTGGCGAGGCGCAGGCGATGCGCAAAGAGCCGATTTTCGACGAGTCTCAGATCGACGCGCTGGGCGCCTACGTGCAGGCCAACGGTGGCGGACCGACCATCGAGCGCAACGCCGACGGCAGCATCGCGATGCAGTCGCTGCGCGGCGGCGACCTGGGCCGCGGCGGCGACCTGTTCCGGCTCAACTGCTCCTCGTGCCACAACTTCACCGGCAAGGGCGGCGCGCTGTCGTCGGGCAAGTTCGCTCCCGAGTTGGAGCCGGCCAACGAGCAGCAAATCCTCGACGCGATGCGCACCGGGCCGCAGAACATGCCGAAGTTTTCCGACCGTCAGCTCTCCTTCGACGCGAAGAAAGACATCATCGCCTACGTGAAAAATGTGACCGAGGCTAAAAGTCCCGGCGGCAACGGCCTGGGCGGCTTCGGGCCCGCCCCCGAGGGCATGGTGGCGTGGATCATCGGGATGGTCGCCGTCATCGGCGCGGCGCTGTGGATTGGGGCGCGATCATGACCAACGAGAGCGGACACCCCACCGACGCCGAACTGAACGCCATGTCGCGTGAGGAACTCGTCGAGCTAGGCGGCCGGCTCGACGGCGTCGAGACCGTCTTCAAGGAGCCGCGCTGGCCGGTTCCCGGTACCAAGGCCGAAAAGCGCGCCGAGCGCCTGGTGGCCATCTGGCTTTTGCTGGGTGGGTTACTCGGGTTGGCGCTGCTGCTGGTGTTCCTGTTCTGGCCGTGGGAGTACCAACCGAACGGATCGTCCGGCAGCCTCGCATACTCGCTGGCCACCCCGCTCTACGGTCTGACGTTCGGCGGGTCCGTGTTGTGCATCGCGATCGGGGCGGTGCTCTTCCAGAAAAAGTTCATCCCCGAAGAGATTTCGATCCAGGAGCGCCACTACGGCGCGGCCGGATCGGATGAGATCGATCGCAAAACTGTGACCGCCAACCTGACCGACGCTTTGGAAGGTTCCACGCTGCGGCGCCGCAAGCTGATCGGTCTGTCACTCGGCGCGGGCCTGGGAGCGTTCGGGCTCGGCACTCTGGTGGCGTTTGCCGGCGGGCTGATCAAGAACCCTTGGAAACCGGTGGTGCAGACGGCCGACGGCAAAAAGGCCGTGCTGTGGACCTCAGGCTGGACACCCCGCTTTCACGGCGAAACCATCTACCTGGCCCGGGCCACCGGCGAAAGCGAGGGGGCGCCGTTCATCAAGATGCGCGCCGAAGACCTCGATGCCGGCGGAATGGAGACCGTCTTCCCGTGGCGCGAGTCCGACGGCGACGGCACCACGGTGGAGTCGCACGAGAAGCTCACCCGGATCCTGGCCGCGGTCCGAAACCCGGTGATGCTGATCCGTGTCAAGGCCACCGACCTGCCCAGGGTGGTCAAACGCAAGGGCCAGGAGAGCTTCAACTTCGGCGAGCTGTTCGCCTACACCAAGGTCTGCTCGCACCTGGGCTGTCCCGCGTCGCTGTACGAGCAGCAGGACTACCGCATTCTGTGCCCGTGCCACCAGTCGCAGTTCGACGCATTGCATTACGCGAAGCCGATTTTCGGCCCCGCCGCGCGCGCGTTGGCGCAACTGCCGATAACAATTGACGCCGATGGGTATCTCGTCGCTAACGGTGATTTCATCGAACCTGTCGGACCGGCATTTTGGGAGCGCAAAACATGAGTCCAAAACTGAGTCCCCCCAGCGTTGGCGACATCATGGCCGGTCAGGGCAATGCCGTCGACTCGCGTTATCACCTGTCGGCCGCGACGCGGCGCCAGCTCAACAAAGTCTTCCCGACGCACTGGTCGTTCCTGCTCGGCGAGATCGCGATGTACAGCTTCGTCGTGCTGCTGCTGACCGGTGTGTACCTGACGCTGTTCTTCGACCCCTCCATGCAGGACGTCACCTACAACGGCGTCTATGAACCGCTGCGCGGGGTCGGGATGTCGAAGGCATTCGCGTCGGCGCTCGACATCAGCTTCGAGGTGCGCGGCGGTCTGTTCGTGCGGCAGGTCCACCACTGGGCCGCACTGATGTTCTCGGCGTCGATCATGGTGCACCTGGCCCGGATCTTCTTCACCGGCGCGTTCCGCCGGCCGCGAGAAGCCAACTGGATCATCGGTTCACTGCTGCTGATCCTGTCGATGTTCGAGGGCTACTTCGGCTACTCGCTGCCCGACGACCTGCTGTCCGGCATCGGATTGCGCGCCGCACTCTCGTCGATCACGATGGGAATGCCGGTGATCGGCACGTGGCTGCACTGGGCGCTGTTCGGCGGCGACTTCCCTTGCGGCGGTGCGGGAGACGACTGTACTGCGGCCGGCTACATCATTCCGCGGATGTACGGGCTGCACATCCTGCTGCTACCGGGCATCATCCTGGCGCTGATCGGTGCGCACCTGGCGTTCGTCTGGTTCCAGAAGCACACCCAGTTCCCCGGCCCCGGCCGCACCGAAAACAACGTCGTCGGCGTGCGGGTCATGCCGGTCTTCGCGGTGAAATCCGGCGCCTTCTTCGCCCTGACCACCGGCATCCTCGGCCTGATGGGCGGCCTGCTGCAGATCAACCCGATCTGGAACCTGGGCCCCTACAAGCCATCCCACGTGTCGGCGGGATCCCAGCCCGACTTCTACATGATGTGGACCGAGGGCCTGGCCCGTATCTGGCCGGCCTGGGAGTTCTACCCGATGGGCCACACCATCCCGGCCGTGGTCTGGGTCGCAATACTCATGGGAGTGATCTTCGGGCTGCTGATCGTCTACCCGTTCCTGGAGAAGCGGTTCAGCGGCGACAACGCCCACCACAACCTGCTGCAGCGTCCACGGGACGTGCCGGTGCGGACGTCCATCGGAGCGATGGCCATCGCCTTCTACATGGTGCTCACGCTGTCGGCGATGAACGACGTCCTCGCGCTGAAGTTCCACATCTCGTTGAACGCGACCACCTGGATCGGCCGCATCGGCATGATCGTGTTGCCGCCGTTCATCTACTTCATCACCTACCGCTGGTGTATCGGGTTGCAGCGCAGCGACCGCGCCGTCCTCGAGCACGGCGTCGAAACCGGCATCATCAAACGCCTGCCGCACGGCGCCTACATCGAACTGCACCAGCCGTTGGGACCGGTCGACGACCACGGCCACCCGATCCCGCTGGAGTACCAAGGCGCTCCGGTCCCGGTGAAGATGAACAAGCTCGGCTCCGCCGGCTCCCCCGGCTCCGGCAGCTTCCTGTTCGCCGACCCGGTCTCGGAGGACGCAGCGTTGTCCGAAGCCCACCACGCCTCCGAGCAGCGTGCGCTCACCGCGTTGCGGGAGCACCAGGACGGCAGCAACGGCAACGGGTCAACGAACGGCCACCACTAGCCGTCATTGCGGCTAAAGCCGTTAAACGCCAAGCGGTCTGAGCGGGCGGTCAGCCGGCGAGCATGCCGCGAAGCTGGCGCACCTGCCGCCAGGGAATCAGCGGCATCACCAGCGTGATGGCCCCGGCAATTCCGTAGCCGGTCCACGAATAGGCATCGTGGCCGATCGCCATCGCATAAGTCGCCGATGCAACCGCGAGCAGCGCCGCCCCCATGGCGCCCATCAGTGCCGCGGTGCCGCGCAGCCAGAAGCGGTCCACCTCGGCGTCGGCTAACGCCGGTCGGTGGGTCGTCAATCGCTCGGTAGCACTCTGCCCGGCCAATGACCCGGACCTGATCGACCGGGCGCTGACGGTGCGCGCCGGCGACCCGGCCGATGCAGCGGCCGGTCCGTCCCGGGTGATTCGCCGGGCCCGCAACAGCATGGGGATCGCCGCCAAAATGATCAGCGCCGAGATGATGATGATCGCGTACAGCACCGACGAGGTGTGCGGGTTCCCCTTCGCAGCGTGGAAACCCCGGCCCAGATCCATCAGCGCAACGAGCGCCGCGACGCTCACCCCCACCAGAACCAGCCAGATGACAGCGCATGACCCGATCGCGATGCGGTCGGCCGTGGCCGGCGAGACCTTTCCGCGCCCGCCCCAGGCTTGCGAGTATCGATCCATCAGCAGTTGACTTGCGGTTGATTATTCTCGTTGGCCGACAACACCGTTCCGTCGCTAGCAGTGACCTTGCAGTTGAGCTTGCTCAGGCGCAGCAAGCTGGACGCCTCGATCGAACCGACGTCAGACGCCGAGATCGGTGTGAGCGTGATCGTCCACGGGATGTAGACGTTGGACAGCGTCCGCCGCATCCCCGAGGCATCGGTATAGGTGATCGTGATTTGGTCGAACGGCGCCTTGGTGCCGGTGACCGAATAGGTGTACTGCTTGGGCCCGGCCGGCGCCGGCGGAGGCGCCGGTGCGGGCGGTGCGGGCGGCGGTGCCGGAGCCGGAGCTGGGGCCGGAGCCGGAGCCGGCGCGGGAGCCGGCGCCGGGGGTGGCGGCGGCGCCTCGCTGGACGGCGGCGGAGGCGGAGGCTCGCTGGACGGCGACGGTGACGCAGGCGGCGGCGTCGTGACGATGATCTCGTCCTGCATCGGCGGCGTCGACGTGGGCGCGGTGCTGGGCGTCGCCACCTTGGTCGTGTCGGTGCGGGCGAACAGCAGGGACACCGAGACTACGAGGGCAATCGCCGCGACGATCGCGGCGATTCCGACGATCCACGGCCAGCGGGCGGTACTGGCTTCCGCCGCGTGAGCCGCTTCGTCGTAGTTGTCGTAGTCGTAGAGATCAAGGTTCGCGGGCACGTAAGGTCCGCTGCTGATGTGTTCGGACTCCGGGGCCGAGTAAGCCCGCGAATAGACGTCGGTCTGACCGGTCTGGCCTTCCGGGTCGGCCTCCCCCGCGCCCGCGGCGAATTCGGTGTCCCCACGCTCGAATTCGCCGCCGCCTTGGCTGGGCTCGACGCCGGGTTCCAGTTGTTCGGACTCTGGTCCGGGTGGATTCGGCCCGCTCATGATCGTCTGTCCTGTTCGACTACTTCATCGGCGTACGCAGCACCGCGGTTGAATTGTTGAACGCGCGCCCCGATGTTCCTCATTGTGCCTCGGCAAACCCTACCCAACCGGATCTCGCATGACATTCTGGGCGACCCGGTCACGGATCAACTGACGCCCTGATTGTGACCTTTGCCGACGTCGGCTAGTGCTTCTCGGGCCCCACGTAGTACTCGAAGACCAACCCGGCCGCCGAACTCAGGATGAACACAACACCGGCGCCGATCAACCACGGTAGCCACAGTGCGATGCCGACGGCCGCCACCGAGCCCGACAGCGCGATCAGGATCGGCCACCAGCTGTGCGGGCTGAAGAAGCCCAGTTCTCCTGCGCCGTCACTGATCTCAGCGCCTTCGTAGTCCTCGGGCCGGGTGTCGAGGCGACGGGCCACGAAGCGGAAGAATGTCGCGATGATCAACGCCATACCGCTGGTCAGCGCCAGGGCCGTGGTACCGGCCCATTCAATGCCGCCAGTGGCGAACAGGCTGGTCAGAATGCCGTAAAGGATCGTGCAGAAGACGAAGAACGCCGCGATGAACTCGAACAGCCTGGCTTCGATGTGCATGGGTTCCCCTACTTGCTCGCTTGCGGCGCCAACTCGCCGCGGCGGGTGTCGAACGGGTGAGTGGTGACCGCGAGCGGAGACTGCGCGATGCCCTGCAACGCCTGGGCATTCGTCTTTCCGGCGGACCGTTGCAGCAGGTAGGCCTTGAAGTCGTTGGGCTGGACCACCCGGACCTCGAAGTTCATCATCGAGTGATAGGTCCCGCACATCTCCGCGCAGCGACCCACGAACGCCCCGGTGCGGTTGATCTGCTCGACCTGGAAGACGTTGACCGAGTGGTTGGCCGCGGGGTCGGGCATCACGTCACGCTTGAACAGGAACTCCGGCACCCAGAAACCGTGGATCACATCCGCCGACGCGAGCTGGAACTCGATCCGCTTGCCGGCCGGCAACACCAGCACCGGGATCTCCGTGCTGGTGCCGACTGTCTCGACCTTGTCGAAGTTGAGGTAGGTGCGGTCCTCGGTGTTCAGCCCGCGGACCGGGCCGACAAGTTCCTCTCCGTGGGAGTCTTTGCCCTCGGGCTTGGAGACCATCGCCGCTTTGCGGGCCGGGTCGGCTCCGTCGTACTTCAGCGTGCCGTCCTTGAAATCGACCTTCTGGTAGCCGAACTTCCAATTCCACTGGAAGGAGGTGACGTCGACGACGACCTCGGGATCCGACGCCAGGTGCAACATCTTCTCCTGCACCACCACGGTGAAGTAGAACAGCACCGAGATGATCAGGAACGGTGTCACCGTGAGAACCAGCTCCAACGGCATGTTGTAACCGAACTGGCGGGGCAGTTCGGTGTCGGTGGCCTTGTGCCGGTGGAACGCGATCGCCCAGAACATCAAGCCCCACACGAGCACACCGACCACCAGCGACGCGATGACCGCGCCGATCCACAGCTGGCGGTTCCAGTCGCCCTCTGTGGTGATGCCCCGGGGCCAGCCGAGCGCGAATGCGTCCGACCAACTGCATCCGCTCAGGCTCACCGCCAGCAAGCCCAGCATGCCGGCCAGTACCGGCAGCCGAAGCCGACGAAGCCCTGCCGAACGGCTCTTCAACAAGCCCTGCGAACAGCCTGGCCCGCGAGATGTCACGGTCGCGCCTCCCTGATTCACAAGCTGGGCCGACAATGCGCATCCCCCGGTCAAGGGGACTGTCGGCTGACTCGCACGTCGAATACTACGCAGCGTAGACCACGCACGCAGCACAGCCGTGCGGAGGCCCGCCGGCCGTCGCGATCGCGTCGTGCGGCATCCAGGGGCCGCCAAGTTTGCGGCATACTGAGCGGCGATGTGTGGACTGCTGGCCTTCGTGGCTGCCGTGGCCGGCGCCGAGCCGCCGAGCAGCGGGCACGCCACGGCCGAGGCCATCGCGCAGGCGTCCCACCTGATGCGCCACCGCGGACCCGACGAACCGGGCACCTGGGTCGACCCGGCCGGGACCGTCGTATTCGGTTTCAACCGGCTGTCCATCATCGACATCGCCCATTCGCATCAGCCGCTGCGCTGGGGTCCGCCGGAGAGCCCCGACCGCTACGAGTTGGTGTTCAACGGCGAGATCTACAACTACCTGGAGTTGCGAGCCGAACTCGCCGAGCGGCACGGCGCGGTTTTCGCCACCGACGGCGACGGGGAGGCCATCGTCGCCGCGTACCACCATTGGGGCGCCGATGCCTTGATGCGGCTGCGGGGCATGTTCGCCTTCGCGTTATGGGACACCGTGACCGGCGAATTGTTCTGTGCCCGAGATCCTTTCGGCATCAAGCCGCTGTTCATGGCCACCGGGACCGGTGGCACCGCCGTGGCCAGCGAGAAGAAATGCCTGCTGGAACTGGCCGACCTGGTGGGATTCGACACCACGATCGACGATCGTGCCGTTCAGCACTACATAGTGCTGCAGTACGT
>NZ_DATNJW010000139.1:0-3164 GCF_035603715.1 Mycobacterium sp.
GACCGTTCCCATCCCCTTGCGGCGATGCTCGCCGACCTGCACCGCGGCGCCGGTTCTGGTACTGCCAACCGCCTTACGCTCAGCGGCCTCGACGAAGCTGACGTGACCACATATGTCACCGAGGCCGGTTACAACGACGAAGAACTCGCGCGGGCGTTGGCATCGGTCACCGGCGGCAACCCGTTCTTCCTCATCGAAGCGCTACGCCATGTGGACGAGACCGGCGGCGTGTGGGATCCGACCACCTTGCCACAAGGTGTCCGGGAAACCGTGAGCCGCCGCCTTTCACGACTTACGGCGGAGACGAACACAGCCCTAGCCGCGGCCGCGGTCGTCGGTAGCCGGTTCGCTCTGGACCTCGTGGAGAAGGTGGTCGAGGAGGATCTGGTTGACGCGTTCGACGAGGCGTGCAAGGCGGGCATCGTCATCGAAGAGCCGGGCGGCCGTTACCGGTTCAACCACGCCATCGTCCGACAGTCGCTGCTCGCCGAGCTGCCGTCGGTGCGGCGCCTGCGGCTGCACCAGCGCATCGCGACGAAGCTGGAGAACGAGCCCGGCGCCGACGACGAGCTGCTCGCTGAACTGGCTCACCATTACTTCGAATGTGCTTGGGCGGGAAACGCGGCCAAGGCTGTCGAGTACTGCCGGCGTGCCGCCGACCAGGCGGTAGCTCGCCTCGCCTACGAAGGCGCCGCCGACCTCTACGGCCAGGCCTTGCACGCGCTGGACGAAATAGACGACGAGCTGCCTGACCGGGACGATCAGGTCGGCGAGCTATTAGTGGCGCGCTGCGAGGCGCTGCTGGCTGCCGGTGATGTGGCTTCGGCAGCAGGCGCGGTCTCCAAATTGCAGGAAGCGACGGTCAATTCGCCGCGGCTTGCGGCGTGGGCGACGTGTTTCGATGGCCAGCTGTCGATGCTGATCCATCCCGAGCGACTCGACGAGGTTGAAACCGCTTTAGGCTTGGCCGCCCAAAAACTAGCCGAATTAGACGACGCCGCAGGCGAAGCCAACGCCCATACTGTTCGCGCCGCATGCCTCGCCCGCCTCGGCAGAATCGGCGACGGCGAAATCGCTCTGGACGACGCCCTCACGGCGGCCCGTCGTGCGCGAGATCACCGCCGGGTCAATGCGGTGCTGGCCGGCGCCCCACTTGCCGCGCTGTGGGGACCGAACCCGGTCCCACGCGCGGGCGGGCGGTGTCTTGATGTGGTGCGGCTCTTGCGAATCACGACCGATTCGCCGGCGGTCGAAGCGACATCGACGCGGTGCCAGGCTGTATTGGAAGCCTTCCGTGGACGTGCCGAGGCGGCCCGACGGATGATCGACTCGGCGCGGCGTACGGTCACCGAACTCGGGCTGCGCCATGCCCGTCTGGAAGTCGAGCAGTTTGCCGGCATCGTAGAGCTGATCGCCGACGACCCGACTGCCGCAGAGCCGCACTTCCGTCAGGCCTATAACGGCTTTCGCCGCATGGGTCTCGACGCCGACACCGCGGAGACTGCCGCGCTGTTGGGTCGCACATGTCTCGCGCTCGACCGAGACACCGAGGCCGACGAATTGTGTTTGGAGAGTGAGCGACTCGCGGGCCACGCTTTGAAGGCTTCTATCGCTTGGCGGACTCTGCGGGCGCGGTTGCTTTCGCGCGGTCACGAACACGGCGAGGCGCGGCGGATCGCCGAGGCCGCTGTTGCCCTGGCCGAGCGCACCGACGCACTGGTCGATCACGGCGATTCCTGTCTGACGCTGGCAACGGTCTTGGGCGCTGCCGGCGATGGACCGGGTGCGCGGGCCGCCGCCGAACGGGCCGTCGATCTGTATGAGCGGAAAGGGGCTGCGGCACTTGCGGAGAGAGCGCGTCGGGTAGTCGGCGAGCCGCATCCGCCGTCGGCCCCTGTACCACCCGAACCACCGCAGGTTGTCGAACTCGACAACGCATGCATACGCGCTGGCAAGCGCCTGGCGGCTGCGATTAATCGCGAAGCCTGGGACGAATTCGAGCAACTATATGCGCCCGCGGTGTTCAGCGAGAGTCACCGGAAGGTCATTGGCTTCACACACGCTGCCGGCGCGATCGTCCAACCGGAAAACTGGGCACGTGAGATCAGCCGCGTTCTAGGAGCGAGCGGCGTCCACCTCACCGCGCACGATATCGCCGTGCGAGGCGAGCGCCTGGCTCTCGCTCGATTGTTGGTGGGCACTGCCGATGCGAGCCCTGGGGCGCCGCAGGATGAATTTCTCCAGATATACGGCATCGACGAAGAGGGTCGAATCTCCCTGCAGATATTTTTCGACCTCGAAGACATTGACGCCGCGATCGCCGAACTCGACGCCGCGCATGCCCGATTCGAGGACGAGGCGCGCTCGCAGGTGCAACGGCTCGAAAACGCGGCCAGCCAATCAGCCGACCGCTACATGGCGCACTTCGCAGCCCGCGACTGGGATGCGCTCGCGAAGGTACTGGCCGACGACGTCTGTGTCGACGATCGCCGGCGGGGGGTAAACGCCGGGATCAAACACGGTCGGGATGCCGAGATCGCAAACCTGCGCGCGGCCGCCGGCGTCGGGATCACCTACTTCACGTATGTCGTCATCGCAGCCCGTGGAGAGCGCCTCATCCTCGCGCGCGTCTCGGGCGAGACCGGGGAGTTCCTCAACGAGGTGCTGGGCGTCATCGAAATCAACTCTCACAATCAGATCGCGGCGATCGTCATTTTCGAGCTCGACGATTTCGATTCGGCCATCGCCGAGCTCGATGCCCGATACTTCGCGGGCGAAGCGGCAGCCCACGCACACACGTGGTCGGTGGTCACGGGAACCTACGCCTCAGTCAGCCGACGAGAGTTGCCCGCGCTGGCGCCCGACTGCGTGACCATCGACCATCGCCGGGTGACTGCGTTCGCGCCTGGCGAGATGACCGCATATATCCGTGCCGGGTGGGAAATCGACCAGACCATCCGCGCCTACGTCGAGGTTGTCCACCGGCTGAGCGATTTCGGAGCGGTTTGCACCTATGCGGCGCACGCTATTTCGCGCGAGGGCTTCGACGGCGCCTTTCGGGGGGTCAACCTCGCGACGGTGAGCGGCGACATGGTTAACCGCAGTGAGCTATTCGACGAGGCGGACCTTGACGTCGCACTCGCGAGGTTGGACCAGCTGAGTCG
>NZ_DATNJW010000140.1:0-6971 GCF_035603715.1 Mycobacterium sp.
GACCGCTGGCCGCGATAGCCTTTGGAAGCCTTCAGGATGGTGCGGCGCTTCTTTTGGGCGTTGACTGCCCGCTTCACGCGTGCCATGGGGTGTTCCTATCTCGTTGGGAAGTGGTTGTTCCGGCGCTTGTGCTGCCGGTCAGCCGTTCAGCAGCTTCTTGACCCGCTTGGTGTCGTTGGCCGACACCACGGTCCGTCCATCCAGCCGTCGCGTCCGCTTGGTCGGCTTGTGCTCGAGCAGGTGGCGGCGGCCGGCTTTCTGACGCACGATCTTCCCGGTGCCGGTGCGCCGGAATCGCTTCGACGCGCCGCTGTGGGTCTTGGTCTTGGGCATGTGTTTTCGGTCCTCTGTTCCGTCTGTATCAGTTCGGCGATGGTTCGGGGTCGCTGGTGGGTGCGGCCTGGGGCGTGGGGCCACTGGCGTCTTGGGCTGCACGAGCACGCGTCTTTGCGCCGCGGTGCGGTGCCAACACCATCGTCATGTTGCGTCCGTCCTGCTTGGCCGACGTCTCGACGAATCCGTAGTCGGCGACGTCACCACCCAGGCGCTGCAGCAGCCGGTAGCCCAGTTCGGGTCGCGACTGCTCGCGTCCGCGGAACATGATGGTCACCTTGACTTTCGCTCCCGCCTCCAAGAAGCGGATCACGTGACCCTTTTTGGTCTCGTAGTCGTGATCATCGATCTTGGGTCGCAATTTCTGTTCTTTGACGACGGTCTGCTGCTGGTTCTTGCGAGACTCGCGCGCTTTTTGCGCCGCCTCGTACTTGAACTTGCCGTAATCCATGATTTTGCAGACCGGTGGTCTGGCATCCGGCGCAACTTCGACAAGATCGAGATCGGCATCCGCGGCGACGCGAAGGGCATCTTCGATACGCACGATGCCTACCTGTTCCCCTCCTGGACCGATCAAACGGACTTCAGGTACGCGGATGCGCTCGTTGACGCGGGTCTCAGTGCTGATGGGGCCTCCCTCATTGATCTTTCGTCAATTGCCACCGCCACCTGCTCCGTTGGGAGTCAGCGGGTTGGGATACCACACCATCAGCAAAAAAGCCCTGCATAAGCAGGGCCCGGTGCCGACCGATCACGGCCAAAAGCCGCCTGCAAAACGCAGAACCAGCACAACTGGCGTGCCAGTGACCGGACCGCTGAACCTTGTTGGCCAACGGTGGGAGCGGGACTCCACTTGCTGTCTCTGGCATTGCCGGAGACGGTCGCGCAGGCGAGTCTACCAGTCACGACGCCCAACTCCCCCACCTCGCCGTCCGACCGTCCGCATGACGAGGCATGCGGGAGACCCTCGAGTCCGACACAAGCGATGTGATGCCGTCGCGAACATAGGCATTCCATAGGTAAAACGCATATCCTCGCCGTCTGTGACCCTCACCGCGTCCCGTCTGCGGAGCCAGCCGAGTTCTCGACTCCGCTGGGTGCCTGCGGCCGCCGGCTGGACGGTTGGCGTCATCGCGACCTTGTCGCTGATCGCCAGCGTGTCGCCGGTAATTCGGTGGCTGATCAGGGTGCCGCGGGAATTCATCAACGACTACATATTCAACTTCCCCGACACCAGCTTTGCCTGGTCGTTCGTGCTGGCACTGTTGGCCGGCGCGCTCACCGCGCGCAAACGCATCGCCTGGTGGCTGTTGGTGTTCAACCTGTTGCTGGCCGCGGGTTTGAACGTGGCCGGTCTGATAGTGGATCACCCCAGTGCGGCGAAACGCTTCGGCGAGATGCTCGGACTCGGTCTGCACCTGGCCGCGGTGGTCGTGCTGATCTTTGCTTACCGCGAATTCTGGGCGAAGGTCCGCCCGGGTGCGCTGTACAAGGCGGCCGGCGTGCTGCTGACCGGGTGGGCGATCGGAATCGTGGTGTCCTGGGGTCTCGTCGAGACGTTTCCCCGGACGCTGGCCGCCGAAGACCGGTTGTTCTATGTGGTGAACCGGGTGGTCGGCTTCGCCGTCGTCGAGTCGGCGCAATTCACCGGCCGTCCGCCGGTATTCCTCAACGCGCTGTTCGGGTTGTTCAGTGCGATGGCGTTGATCGTTGCCGCGATCGTGTTGTTCCAGTCGCAGCGGGCCGATAACGCATTGACCGGCGAGGACGAATCTGCGATTCGCGGGCTGATCGAGCTATGGGGCAAGGACGACTCGCTGGGCTATTTCGCCACCCGCCGCGACAAGTCGGTGGTTTTCGCGCCGAGCGGCCGCGCGGCGATCACCTACCGCGTCGAGGTCGGTGTCTGCCTGGCCAGTGGGGATCCGATCGGTGACCCGCGGGCATGGCCGCAAGCGATCGACGCGTGGTTGGCGCTGTGCCAGAGCTACGGCTGGACGCCGGGGAACATGGGCGCCAGTTCGGCTGGGGCCAAAGCATTTCGCGAGGCCGGCCTGAACGCGTTGGAGCTGGGCGACGAAGCGATCTTGCAGACCGCCGAGTTCAGACTGTCCGGACGTGAGATGCGCGGGGTACGCCAGGCGGTGACGCGAGCCCGTCGCGCCGGGCTGACCGTGCGTATCCGACGCCACCACGACATCGAACCCGCCGAGATGGCCCAAGTGACTTCGCGTGCCGATTCATGGCGGGACACCGAAGCCGAGCGCGGCTTCTCGATGGCGCTGGGCCGGATCGGCGATCCGGCCGACGGCGACTGCCTGTTGGTCGAAGCCATCGGGTCCGACGACACTGTGGTCGCGATGCTGTCGCTGGTGCCCTGGGGGCGCAACGGCGTCTCGCTTGACCTCATGCGCCGGTCGCCGCACTCCCCCAACGGCACCATCGAACTGATGGTGAGCGAGCTCGCTCTGCACGCCGAACGCATCGGCATCACTCGTATCTCGTTGAACTTCGCCATGTTCCGATCGGCCTTCGAGCAAGGCGCCCAACTCGGCGCCGGCCCGGTGGCCCGGCTGTGGCGCGGGTTCCTGCTGTTCTTCTCGCGCTGGTGGCAGTTGGAGACGCTGTACCGCTCGAACATGAAATACCAGCCCGATTGGGTTCCGCGCTTCGCCTGCTACGAAGACGCCCGAATGGTTCCGCGGGTGGGCGTCGCTTCGTCGATCGCGGAGGGCTTCCTGGTGCTGCCCTTCACCCGCCGCGACGAACAACACACCGGCCATCACCCGTCGGTCCCGCCGACGCTGTTGGCGACCGGGCTGTTGCACCATGACGGTTCGGCGCCGGATGCTTCGGCATTACAGGAGGCCGACTTCGGCGACGTCGACGCGCGCGGCCGGCGACTACCCGAGCAGATGCGCGTCCGGATGTCGAAACTGAAGGCATTGCAGGACAGCGGTATTGACGCCTATCCGGTGGGACAACCACCCAGTCACACGGTCGCTCAGGCACTGAGTATCGAGGATCAGACGGCGGTCTCGGTGTCCGGGCGGGTACTGCGAATCCGGGACTTCGGCGGCGTGCTGTTCGCCGAGCTGCGCGACTGGTCAGCGGAAGTGCAACTGCTGCTGGAGAATTCGGTTCTCGAGCACGGCCGAACCGCGGACTTCACCAAGGCGATCGATCTCGGCGACCTGGTCGAAGTGACCGGCAAGATGGGATACAGCAAGACCGGCACCCAGTCGTTGATCGTGCACAGCTGGCGGCTGATCGGCAAATGCCTACGTCCGCTGCCGAACAAGTGGAAAGGGCTGACCGATCCCGAAGCGCGAGTGCGCAGCCGCTACGTCGACCTCGCCGTCAACGCCGAAGCGCGCGAACTGATCGCGGCTCGCAGCCGAGTGCTGCGTTCGATCAGAGACACGTTGAACGACAAGGGATTCCTCGAAGTCGAAACCCCGATACTGCAACAAATCCACGGCGGTGCCGCCGCCCGGCCGTTCATCACCCACATCAACAGCTACGACCTCGATCTGTATCTGCGGATTGCGCCCGAGCTATATCTGAAGCGGCTCTGTGTCGGCGGTGTGGAACGAGTATTCGAGTTGGGCAGAGCGTTCCGTAACGAGGGTGTCGACTTCAGCCACAATCCGGAGTTCACGCTGCTCGAGGCATATCAAGCGCACGCCGACTACAAAGATTGGATCGACGGCAGCCGGGAACTCATCCAAAACGCCGCGCAGGCCGCCAACGGCGCGCAGGTGGTGATGCGACCCGCCGGTGATGGGCTGGAAGAGATCGACATCTCCGGTGTCTGGCCGGTCAAGACCGTCCACGATGCGGTATCCGAAGCGCTCGGTGAGCACATCGACGCGACCACCAGCCTGACCAGGCTGCGCCGATTGTCCGACGCCGTGAAGGTCCCGTACCTGGCGCAGTGGGACGCCGGCGCGGTGGTGCTGGAACTCTACGAGCATCTGGTCGAAGCGCCGACCGAGAAACCGACCTTCTACATCGATTTCCCGCTGTCCGTTTCACCCCTCACTCGCCCGCACCGCAGCAAACCCGGCGTCGCCGAGCGCTGGGACTTGGTGGCGTGGGGCGTCGAATTAGGCACGGCCTACAGCGAACTCACCGACCCAGTCGAGCAGCGACGGCGCCTCGAGGAACAGTCCTTCCTGGCCGCCGGTGGGGATCCCGAAGCAATGGAGCTTGACGAAGACTTTTTGCAGGCGATGGAGTACGCGATGCCGCCGACCGGCGGCCTCGGAATGGGCGTCGACCGCGTGGTCATGCTCGTCACGGGCCGAAGCATCCGCGAGACACTGCCCTTCCCGCTGGCGAAGCCGCGCTGACCGGCCCAACTTTGCGCTCCTGACGCGCGAACCTTAGGCATCCGATGAGCAAAAATAGTGCTTAATCGGTAACTAGAAGTTCACAATAGACAGTGTGACAGGTTCAACGGCGAACCTTGCGTTTGCGGTGCTGGCTGACAACCACACCTCGTTGATGCACGGCTGGGTCCCCGGAGTGGTCCAGGCCGTATCGATAGCCATGCTGCTGGTGGCCGTCGGGTGGCGATCGCGCCTGTGGCGGCTGTTCTATTTGCCGGTGGCCGCGGTCCTGGGCGCAGCTTCGGCCGCGTGCTCGAGTTGGTACATCGCTCATGCCGGTCTGACCGACGATCCCGCACCTCACCTGTTGTGGTGGTGGATCGCCGGCACCGGCGCGGCGGCCGCGATCGTGATCCTGGGGTGGGGCAGCGCGCGCTGGTGGCGGCGCAGCGCTTCGCTGCTGTCTGTGCCGCTGTGTCTGCTCAGCGCGGGTCTGACACTCAATCTCTGGGTCGGCTACTTCCCCACCGTGCAGACTGCGTGGGATCAGCTCACCGCCGGTCCACTGCCTCATCAGACCGATGCGGCAGGCGTTGCCGCGATGGCGGCCGCGGGCCTGCAGCCCGCCCACGGCATCGTCGTGCCGGTGACGATCTCCGCGGATGCGTCGCATTTCAGACACCGCGGTGAAGTCGTCTATTTGCCGCCGGCGTGGTTCTCCAGCAGCCCCCCGCCACCGCTGCCGACGGTGATGATGATCGGCGGCGAGTTCAACACGCCCGCCGATTGGCTGCGGGCCGGCAACGCGGCGAGAACGATTGACGAGTTGGCGGCAAGGCACGGCGGCAACGCGCCGGTATTCGTCTTCGTGGACTCTGGCGGCGCGTTCAACAACGACACTGAATGCGTCAACGGGAGCCGAGGAAACGCTGCCGATCACCTCACTAAAGACGTTGTGCCATACATGATCTCGAAGTTCGGAGTCAGCCCGGAGCCAGAGCGTTGGGGCGTCGTCGGCTGGTCGATGGGCGGGACGTGCGCGCTGGACCTCACCGTCATGCATCCGGAGTTGTTCAGCTCATTTGTCGACATCGCCGGCAACATGGGCCCCGAGGCCGGAACAAAAGCGCAAACCATCGCGCGGCTCTTCGGCGGTGACACCGACGCCTGGGCTGCCTTCGACCCGGCCACCGTAATCGCCAGACACGGCCGATACACCGGGATTTCGGGCTGGTTCGATGTGTCGTCGAGCAACCCACCGAAGCGTCATCACGGTCTGTCGGTGACGGACGCCAGCGACGTCTACCTCGGCGGCCGGGAGCCGATCGCCAACCCCAATGACCAGATCTCGGCGGCCGAGTCGTTATGCGCGCTCGGTCGCACCAACGGCATCAACTGCGCCATCGTCGCTCAGCCCGGCAATCACGACTGGCCGTTTGCGAGCAATGCTTTCGCCGCGGCACTCCCCTGGTTGGCCGGTCGGCTTGGCACTCCCGAGGTGCCGAGGATTCCGGCACCGGCCACCTGGCCGCCCGCCGCGGCTCCTGCTCCGCACGCCGAGCCAGTGGGCCGCTGACACGGGTCCCTGCTTGATAGCGCCAGTCGAACGGATGCGTCGCGCAATGTTCGCTCGTCACGCCAACCCGTGGAGCGCCTGGACACGCTGGGCGAGCACACCGCTGGTGTTGTTGCCGGTATGGACGCGAAGTCGCAGCCACGGGTTGCTGGTCGCGACCTGGTTCGCGCTCAATCCGATAATTTTCCCGAAAATCACCGATGAACGTAATTGGGCCACCCGGGCGATGCTCGGCGAAGAACTCTGGATCACCCATCGGCCCAAGGACAGCGCAGCAGTGCTGAGCGTCGTCACCTCACTCCTGGCTGTCGCGGCGCTCGTCGCGGCGCGCCGCCATCGCGCCGTCCCGGCGGCGGTCACGACCGCGGCGCAGATGGCGCTGACGCTGGTGTACTGGCAGCTGATGGTCCGCTACCTAGATCGTCATCGGTAACGTGGGATCATGCCCGACGAGCCGGAATGTTCCGCCGCACCGCCCGATGTCGACCCAGGCTTCACCAGCTCTGGGGTGCCGACGTTCGAATCGGTCCGCGAGAAGATCGAGAGCCGCTACGAAACATCCATCGGTTCAGCCGAACTGGACGCCGAGACCCCGGAGGGCCGCGACGTCGAGGACCAGTATGAAGCCCGACAGCGTGCGGCCGCCGACCGGTTGGCCCAAATCCGCGAATCGATGCGCGACGACAGGGGCGACTGAGCACGCGGCCAGACTCAGGCGCTGACCTTGC
>NZ_DATNJW010000141.1:0-17106 GCF_035603715.1 Mycobacterium sp.
GGTCCGTCGCACGGCGCCCCACAGTCCGGTACCGACACCGATGACCGCGCCGCCCAGGCCGATTAATTGCTGCGAGCGTTTCATCTCGTGATGCACGCTCATTCCGCCGAGCAGGTCGGCGGCGTCGGCGCCCGCCGAGGCCAGGAACCAGCCGCGAGTGTTGTTCCCGCGTAGCGCCGCCGTGGCCAGCAACCCCCCGATCAACGCGTCGCGGTACCCCATCGAGCGCAGCAGTAGTTGCGCGGTCGGTGTGGGCTTGTCCGGGTCGCCCCAGAGCCGGTTCGCGCGCAGGGGGTCGACGAGAAACGAGATGCCCGAGGCCAGTCGGATGCTGCCCGCGGCCAGCGCCATACGGTCGATTGTCATGAACTCCGAGCCTAGGAGGTGATCGGTCGAGCGGGAGCCAAAGCCGCCGATGTCGCCATTGTTGATGCCGGGTATCGCCCCCCTCGCTACTCTCACTGCGGCGCCCTTCAGGCGTCGTCGCAGCGGGTAGAAGGGCTGGGCGGAAATGCCGGATCCGGGAGCCGAGGTGTCCTCGGCAGCCTCAGCACCAAGGTTCGAACCTGACGAGGGGTGGGTGCCGGCCGACGAGCGATTGTTCGGTCTGGACCGGCGCACCCTGCGCCCGACGCTGGCGGTATTCGCATTGGTATTCATCATGTCGGTGGTGTTGCCGGTGATCAATGCCGCGGTGCCGTACCACGACATCGTCAGAGCCGGCGACATAATGGAACTCGAGGGCAACGTGACATTCGTTCCGGAAGCCGGCTGGGGCATCACTTCTGGTCTCCGCGAGGGCCACGGCCCGATATCCGGTCAATACCCCGCGACCGCGAGCATCGAGCACGGAGCGCTGAAGTTCACCGTCCGCACCGGGCCGTTCCACGGCGACGCCGGCCAACTGCTCGATCAGATCGAGGCCACCACCGATGCGCTCAACCAGGGGCGGGGAGTCCATATCACCGGCGCGCCTGCCACGATCGTCACCGCTGCGGGCAAGCAAGGCGCGACAGTTCGCGTCACCGGACCGCACACCGGCGGCCTGATCGCCGCGTTCGTATTCGGCGACCGAGGAGTCAAAGCAGTCGCGACGGGACCGACCGACGCCGGCGCGGAACCGAGCGCCGCGGTGTTGCGGATGATCAGCAGCATCAGCCAATCCGGGCAGGAAAAGCGATGACGACGACGCTGACCGATCTCGATCGTGCACGCGATGTCGCGCTCGACCTTTCCGGCTGGGGCCGGCGGTTCGTCTTCTACCAACCGCGCAACTTCGCATTCTGGGGATACCTGACGCTGGTCGGAATCGGCGTGCTGACTTTCTTTTCCACGCTCGCGCGTGAGTACAACGCGTACGGCGAAGCGATCGGGCTGGCGGTCACGTCCTTTGCCATCTACGCCGCGTTGTTCTGGTGGTTCACCGACCGCATCGACCACTACGCGAAGCTCCCCCACAAGCTGATGGTCGTCGCGTTCGTGTGGGGCGGCTTCGCCGCAACCGGGGCGATGGCCGCCAACGCCAACGACGCCATACTCGCCATGTACGGAAAGACTTTCGGTCAGGCGTGGGCGCTGAACTGGGGCGCCGGGCTGGCCGCCCCGTTCACCGAGGAACTGGCCAAGGGTTCGGGTCTGCTACTGCTCATCGCGTTGGCGCAGCGACACGTGCGGACCGCATTCGACGGGTTCATTCTGGGCGCGTTCATCGGCCTGGGCTTCCAGATTGTCGAGGACATCCTCTACGCCATGACGTCGGCCGGAACCCAGTTCGGCGCCAACCAAATTGGGGCCTCGGTGGGCACCATCATCCTTCGCATGCTCACCGGGGTGGCCGCTCATATCCTCTATAGCGCAATCTTCTGCGCCGGTGTGGTCTACCTTTTGGGCCGTCCCGCTGAACCCCGCAAAATTGGGCGGGGTTTGCTGCTGATTGCGATACCGATGCTGCTGCACGGAATGTGGGACTCGGTGGCCGCCATCGCCGGCCAGAATGCGCTGGCGTTGATCGGACTGTTGATCGGAACGGTTGTCGTCGCGCTGATTATCGTTGCGCAAGTTTACAAGTTGACCGTGGCCAGGGAACGCGGCTTCGTCCGCGACGTCATGGCGCCCGAGCAGGCCCGCAGCGTGATCAGCCCGATCGAACTGGACGCGATGGCCGGTAACCGCAAGGCCCGCAAGGCTTACCGCAAAGCGGGTCGCAACCGTCAGGAACGCCGGCGTGCCCGCTACATCCTCAACGCCGCCTATTCGCTCGCCGACGAGTTGGCCGCTGCGCGCGGTGCCGACACTGACCGGGTGCGCTTTGCCCGCTCCGAGGTGTCCCGGATTCGCGCGGGCCTACCGTCGCCGTGGTGACTCGGCGCTGTCCGCGGCGACGGCTCACATGGCGAATCGGACGACGATGACGAGTGCGGCGCCAAGGACGGCGAAAGTGAACAGTGTCATCGCGGTCTTCACGCCAGTGCCGGGCTGATGTGGACTCAAGCCCGCTGACGATTGAGCCGACATCGCGCCCATCGAGTGGGCTTCCGTTGCGGGCTCAGCGCGAACCGTCATCATCCCGTGCTTCATGTGATTGGCGACGAGCCACCAGTTGATCGGGTACGCGCACACGAATCCGACAGTCAGCGCCATCGACATGATGAACCAGAACTGAGGACGCATCGGGTCGTCAGCCCCGGCCGTGCTTCGCATTGCGAAGCGCGACGTGATGATCATCCCCGTCATGAGAAGGTTCATCGACAGCAACTCAGGCAGAAACGTCATCTTCAGGGACTTCGCATATGACCCGCCTGCTGCGTCGCGCATCGCGAAAGCCTGGAAGAAGGCCCATCCGAACCCGAAACCCAGTAGGTACTCGAGCAGAAAGTCGGGCCAAAACGACATCGCCAGTACACCGCCGATCGCGGCCCCGACGACGATGCCTATCCCGTCGCCGGCGACGCAATGCATCGTCGAGCCGAGCACTTGGCGCCAACGGGCCGCGACATATTGTTCGTGGTTGCCCCGCAACGGTTCCCGACAGCCCAGCACGTAGAAGAATGCCCCAAGCGGCCCGGTAAATGCGGTGAGGATTACGAAGGCCCACTTGAGGACCGCTGATTCGGGGGTGGTCCGCCAGATGTCGATGACGACGAACAGGAACGACGGAATCGTGAGGATCCACCACAGCAGCATTACGCCTTCGAGCATGAGGAACAGGTTATCGGCCTATTCGGCACGCCGTGGTCCGAACAATGCGCTGGCGGTTTCCCGCGGCACCGCTCTATCTGACGACCGAATCATCGGGCACGCGCGGCGATTCGTCGGGCGTCCAGGCGAACGGCTGACCGGGTTGACCGGGAAACAGGTAGTCGATGAACGCCGCTGCGGTGGGTTGTGGTTCGTGGTTGGCCAGGCCAGGTCGTTCGTTGGCTTCGATAAAGGCGTACTCCTCGCCAGTGACATCGGGGACGAGCAGGTCGATGCCGGTCACTGGGATGCCGATCGCTTCGGCGGCCGTCACGGCGACCCGGCACAGCTCAGGATTCACGTCGGGGGTGACATCGTGAATCGTGCCGCCCTGGTGCAGGTTGGCGTTGTGGCGAACTCGCAACCGATTACCTTGGGGCAGAACATCATCCAGCTGCCAGCCGCCTTCGACGACCGTCGCCTCGGTGACAGCGTCCAGCGGGATTTTCGATTCACCACCAGTGGCCGCCGAGCGCCGGCGGCTCTCCGCCACAATCAGGTCCCGCACGGTGTGCTCGCCGGTACCGATGACCTCGGGCGGCAGCCGCAACGCCGCGGCGACAACCCGACCGTCTATCACCACGAGTCGAAGGTCGTCACCGACGACCCGCTGCTCGATCAGCACCTCGGGGTATTGCTCGCGCGCCCGAGCCACTGCCGCGGTGAGGTCGCCGGGCCCGTTCTCGGCGGTAATACCGACCGTGATGCCCTTGCCTTGCTCTCCTCGAGTGGGTTTGACGACAACCTCGCCCACCTCTTGCAAGAACGCGTAGTCGTCGTCGTCGAAGGTCGCCAGGCGAGCGCGCGGCACGCTGATGCCTGCGTCCGAAACCAGCCGGCGGGTCAGTCTTTTGTCGTCGCAACGGCCCGCCGCGACCGCGGAGGTGAACTCCGACAGCGATTCTCGGGTGATCACGCTGCGGCCGCCGTGGCTGAGACGCATCTCGCCGGTCTCGGCGTCGAGGACCTCCACCCAGATGCCGCGACGCAACGCCTCGTCAGCGATGATTCGCGCATACGGGTTGAGGTCGTCGACGGTCTCCGGCGGCGGGCTGAACAACGGCTGGTTGATCGCATTTTTGCGCTTGATCACCAACACCGGGACGCGGCGAAAACCCAGCTTCTCGTACAGCCGGATCGCGGCCGAATTGTCGTGGGTCACTGACAGATCCATGTAGTAGCGACCCGCACGACGGAAGTGGGAGGCCAACTTCTTGGTCAGCGCGATACCGATTCCGGGGATCCCGGCACCCGGATCTACTGCCAGCGTCCACAAACTCGAGCCGCGCTCGGGATCGTTGAACAGCAGTTCGTGATCGACACCGGTCACCGTGCCGACCACAGCGCCGTCGTCCTCGCGTATCGCGAGCAGGTAGGTGACGGCGGGCTGATGCAGGTTGTTCTCCCAGATCGTCTCGACCGGCGAGGGAACCATTCCGCAGCGGACGAAGACCCGGTTCATGGCGTCTGCGTCGGCCGAGTCGTTCAGCGGGCGCACCAGGACACCCACCGGCAGCGGCGCCGTCTGGTCTTCGTCGGGGTCTTCAGTGAAACGCAGCCGGTAGGTATGGCTGGGGTCGATGAACAGCTCGGAAGGCGCTCCGGCGACGACGACCTGGGACTCGCGGGCATAGATACAGATGTCACGCCGGCCGGGCGCTTCCCGCCGGAGTGCCTCGGCCAGCGTGCCGGCATCGGCGAAAGTCTGACCGAAAATGAGTCGGCCCCAACCTAATTCAAGTTCGACGTCTTTGGCCATCGCGTCGACCATGTGCGGCGGTGACGCGTCGTGCAGCCCGAGCGTAATAGCCTCGGGATGGTCCGCTGACGGACCGATGGCGGTCATGCCGCCGGCCCGGTCACACCATGACGTTGTAACCAGAGCTCGAGCAGGGCGATCTGCCAGAGCTCGTTACCGCGTAGCGGGGTCAGCCGCCCATTGGGGTCGGCCAACAAGGCGTCGACCGCGTCGGTGTCAAACAGCCCCCGCTCTTTGGCGACCGGCGCATACAGAGCGTCGCGGACCATATCGAGGTATGGCCCTTCGAGGTGGGTCAGCGCGGGAACTGGGAAATAGCCTTTGGGACGGTCGATGACTTCGGACGGAATAACCCGTCGCGCAGCCTCTTTGAGCACACCCTTGCCGCCGTGTGCGACCTTCAGCTCGGGAGGGCAGGTGGCCGCGAGCTCGACCAGTTCATGGTCGAGGAACGGAACGCGGCCCTCCAACCCCCAGGCCATCGTCATGTTGTCGACCCGCTTGACCGGGTCGTCGACCAACATCACCATCGTGTCGAGCCGCAGCGCGCGATCGATGCCGGTTTCGGCGCCGGCATGCGCGAAGTGCTCGGTGACGAAACGCTGGCTGGGATCGCCCGGGACGAGGTAACCCTCGGCGAGGAGAGCGGAAAGGCCGGCCTCGTCGCGGTCGAAGAAAGCAGCCCGGTACTCGGCGACCGAACCCTCGACGGTGGCGGCGGCCGGCGCACCCATCGGCGGATACCAGTGGTAGCCCGCGAACACTTCGTCGGCGCCCTGACCCGATTGCACAACCTTCACGTGGCGCGCGACTTCCTGGCTGAGCAGATAAAAGGCGACGCAGTCGTGGCTGACCATCGGCTCGCTCATCGCCCCGATCGCGCCGTCCAGCGCGGGCAGCATCCGCTCGGTGCCGATGCGGATCTGGTGATGATCGGTCTCGAAGCGTTTGGCCACGATGTCGGAGTACTGGAATTCATCGCCTTGCACACCGCCGGCCGACTCGAAGCCGATCGAGAACGTCGACAGCCCGTGCTGACCTGCCTCGGCGAGCAGGCCGACGATCAGGCTGGAATCCACACCGCCCGAGAGCAGGCATCCGACCGGAACGTCGGCGACCAGCCGGCGCTCAACGGCGGTCCGCAGCGAAGAAAGCACGGCGTCTTCCCAGTCGCGCTCGGACCAGTCAGAGCGGTCGTCGCGTCGGCTGAAGTCCGGCGACCAATAGGTGGTGGCGACCCGGCGGCCATCGGGCTCGATCGCGAGCAGTGATGCCGGCGGGATCTTACGCACGCCGCGCAGGATGGTGGCGGGCGCGGGAACGACCGAGTGGAACGTCATGTAGTGGTGCAGCGCGACGTGATCGATGCGGGTGTCGACGCCACCACCGGCCAGCAGCGCCGGCAGCGTCGAGGCGAACCTGATCCGGTGGTTGTCTTCGGTCACGTAGAGCGGCTTGATGCCGAGCCGGTCGCGACCCAGCAACACCCGGCCGCTGTCGCGTTCGACGATGGCGAAAGCGAACATGCCTTTGAAGTGGCTGACGAAGTCGTCGCCCCAGCGGTGGTAGGCCTTGAGCAGAACCTCGCTGTCGCTGTGCGAGAAGAAGCGGTAGCCGTAGCCCTGAAGCTCGGTCCGCAGTTCCTTGTAGTTGTAAATGCAACCGTTCCAGACGATGGTCAGGCCCAGTTCGGAATCGACCATCGGTTGAGCGCCGGCTTCAGTTAGGTCAATGATTTTGAGACGACGGTGACCGAGGGCGACTCGACCCTGCGACCAGACGCCCGCTCCATCCGGTCCTCGCGGCGTCATCACGGCGGTCATCGCTGCCACGGCCGCTACGTCAGGCGGTCGACCGTCGAGTCGCACCTCACCGGTGGCTCCACACACTTGATTAACCCTACAGAGGTGGATTCCGGGGCGCGCACCGCTGACCCGCCATTGCAACATTCATGAGTCGCGAATTATCCGTTCGTTCCACGTCGGGGATCACTTTCGGTCCGTCTCGTCGTCTTGACCACAGCACCGCGGGATCCGGTGCAATTTGTCGGCGTCTTCGTTCTTCACCTGCAAATAACGCCGTCCGTCGGCGGCGGTCGCAACACTGGTCGCCGGCCCTTCACCGCTGACGCTGTCCGGTTCCATGAGCAGCTGGAGTTCGCCGGAGTCGACGTACAACATGGCGTCATCGTGGGACAGCTTCCAGGGCCGGCCATCGGTGGGCCAGCGACCGCCAACGAGCCGAATGTCGGATTCGCGGTTGTCGTCTTCCTCGTCCTCGAGCGATGCGCAACCGATCCATAACTTCGCCGGCAGCGGACGGAAGTACACCGCAAGCCGCTGCCGGTTGAAGTCCACCTCGATCGGTATACCGATCGGCGGCAGCGATGTCCCTTCCGGACGATCGTTCAGCGACTGTTTGACTTGCCGCGATCCGAGTCCGACGCCGAACCAGTCGATGGTCAGCACGGTAGTGAGGTACTGCACGATGGCCAGGGTCAGCAGACCGCCCGCGCCGGCGGCCCCGACCCCGGCCGCCCCCGCGACCCACGTCACCGGCAGCGCAAGCAGCCCGACGGTAGCCGCGGCGCCGGCAGCCGCGGCTACCTTGCCGGCCACCGTCAGGCTGAAGTCCGGGTTCACCTCGGCCTCGGGCGGATTCTGGGTCGGTCGCACGCCCACGGTCTTGGGAAGGTCATCGAGCCGCTCGCGGACTCTCTTGACTTCCCTCTCGTAGTCCTCGGTGCTCAACTGCCCGGCGCGCTTTTTGACGCCTGCCGCGCTCAGCGCCTGCTCGAGACTTTCGATGGTCTCCAGGTCGGCTCGTCGGGTCTCTGACCCATCCGGATCGCGCGGTATGTCGTCGAGCCCCATCTCATAGGTCACCTTGAAGCTGGCGTTGAAGTCGTACAGGGTGGTTTCGGCACTCACGGTGCCGTCGACAATCAGCCGGCCGTCGTGCGTCCGTGGCACGACGTCGGCGTCGAGGGCTTCCAAGCGGCGGTCTTGCCCGCCGATAGTGATGGTCTTCGGACCTGCCAGCAGGCACGGCGCATCAGGGTCGAAGTCGCTGTCGTCGAGGTCGAAGGTGTTCTTCACGGTGTCCCGGACCTGCCGAAGAATGCTCCAACCCGTGACGGCTAATCCGGTTCTCTCGTAAGGGTTTTCGGCCAGGATCGATGCGGGCAGCTCCTCACCGGGCGGCAGTTCACGCAGCGTTTGCAGCTGAACCACCATCGATTCGTGGGTGACTCCGCCGACGTCGAAGCGTTGCACGACGGCATCGAGCGCCTTCACCGTGCTGTCGTCGCGCGATTCGGGCTCGACCTCCATCGCGGACGGCAGCAGGTCCATCACGCCGTCGATACCCATCTCGGCGAGTTTGGGACGGATAGCGTCGGAGATCTGGGCGGCCAGCGAATCGAGCACTCTGATTCGGGCTTCGTCGTCGGAGAGGCTGGGGTGCTGCAGCTTCTCGAGATTGACCAGCAACTCCCCCGCGATGCAGTGCGTGATCCAGTACGCCTCGGCGTAGTCGAGTTCCCAGCTGACGCGCGGGTCTTGGCCCAGGAACGCGACGCCGCCGTCGGGGCGGCGATCGATATGCGCCCCGAACAACCGAGGGCCGTGGTCGTCGGCTGGCGAATGGGCAAGCAGCACAGGGGCATCCTGTGTGGTGAAGTCCAGCGCTATCGTCTGCTTGCCCGGTTCGGTCTGCCGGGGTTCGAGCTGGTCATGAATCGTCAACCGCCCGAACAGCGGGATCTCGTTGTACGCGATCTCGCACGACTCCTCCGCGCGCGGGCCGTCCGGGACCGTGATCGTTGCGGGTGGCAATGACACCAGCGGGATGCAGGTCACCGAATCGATGACGATCCTCGAATCGAAGATCGCCAGGTCGATCGCGAAATGCCTTAGCGGATCGTGGAATTCACCTTCCGCTCGCTCCTGCCACAGCCGCTGCTGTGCATCCAAGACGAACCAGACCCGGTCCAGCGTCAGATCCAGAGTGGCCGTTGCGGAGTAGCCGGGTCCGTCGACAGACTCGGTGTACTTGTCACCGCCGAACATCTCGACGGTCTGATCCTGGATGCGTTCGCGGTGGATCTCGATGATCGTGTCGGGGCGCTGCATGCCGATCCTGTACCCACAACCCGCGCTCTTGGAACAGACCGGTCAGCCCGCGGCCCCTGCGATGGATCGAGTCACGTTCGGTGGCTGGGTCGCGACGGCTGATCACTCGGCCAACCAGCGGGCCAGGAAGGCGAAGTTGACAGCCGTGAAGACTGCCCGTTTATGCGTCTGGCGATTCCACATAACCGCCAGCCTCAGGCTTTCTTGCCGTCAGCGCCGAGCCGTCAGCCCCGGGTGAGCACTGCGCGTTACCGCAGCCGCCAGCGCCGAGCAGTAAGTCTGAAAGCACCGTATTTCGCGTCGCCATGACGAATAATTCGTGGACTCCATCCCAGCGAAGGGAGCGGCGTGACTACGGCGATGCACGACAAGACGGTGTTCACCGCGATGAAGCGGTGGATGCGGCGCACAGGAGTGGCGGCGACGGCGCTGGCCGGCGCATTGTCGGTCGCGATGACGGTTCCGCACGCCGGCGCCGACAGTTCGTACCAGCCTGCGCTCGACCAGCTTCTCGACGCTATGCAGCAGGCGGCGAACTACGACGCGGCACTGCCATTTGCGACGCCGGACAGCGACGCCATGCTGCTGACCGGTCTGCAGAACACGAATTATGAATTGCTATCCGCGGGGCTGTCCAGGGTCACTGAGCTTTTCAACGGGGTCTTCTTCCAATCACCCGAAGCCGTGGCCGGCGATGCCGCCGATTCCCGTCAATACTTCCAGTTCTTCACCCCGGACATCTACTACCACGCGACCGCTGGCTTGGCTCCCGGTGCGACCTACGAGCTCACTGGCACCCTCGGCAAAGGAACCGAAGCCCTCGCCATCGCGACCGAGGCAATCACCGGCTCAACGGCAGTCAGCAAGGAGAGTCTAGAGCTCGATCACGGCCTGGTCGTCAATCCGGATGGCACTTTCACCGTCGACATCGGCCCCACAGAGCCAAGCGGCGCAGTCAATTTCATCAACGACACGGATGCCACCACCAATGGCGATGCCTCGCTACTGATTCGAGACGTGCTGGGCGACTGGGCCCAGGGCCCGGGCAGCATCAGCATTCACTGCGTCTCCGACTGTCCGGCGTTCTTCGCCATACCGAGCACGGGGATCTTTCCCAGCGACGACGGGGCAGCGGCCGAAATCGGCTCCCTGGCAGGGACCTCCACACCTCAAGTCACCTCCGTCGACTCGCTGTTGACCACGTTGTTCACCGCCTTCAGCAACATCGTCGGACCCTTCAACCAAGAAAACATGAACTTGGCCCAAGTTGCCGGCATCGAGCTGCCGCCCAATACGATGAGCTCGCTGGCCACCGAAACAAGCGTGTTTGCAACAGGACTGCCCAGTGCGGACGTCTCCGGCGGTAACTTCGACCTGAATCCCGACCAAGCGCTGATCGTGCAGGTACCGGACGTGCCATCCGCCTACAGCGGGATCGAGCTGATGAACGTCTTCGGCGCGGCGCTGCCGTACACCCTGGCCCAGACCACTTTGAACAACACCACGGCCTTCGCTGATCCCGACGGATACACCTATTACGTGGTCAGCGCGACCAACCCAGGTGTGGCGAATTGGCTTGACAGCAACGGGGTTAGCAGCGGCGAGATCTTCGCCCGGTTCGAGAATCTCCCCGACGGCACAGACCCGACGGGCCTACCGGTGACCACTGAGGTGGTGCCGGTGGCCGATGTGGCCAGCTATCTGCCCGCGGACACACCGACCGTCAGCCCCGCGGAATATGCCGCCGACATGTCACAGCGCGTCTTGTCCTACGACTACGCCTTGGACCTGTCCCGCGAGAATGCCCAACCTGATTGGGTGCTGCAGGAATTGATACTTCACGGGCTGCAGGGGGTGATGGGCGACGACAACTTCGCCGCAGTGTTCGGCAGCGACCCGTCGACTCCCCTCGAGCTGAGGTTCACCCCGGCCTTGTCGCCTGACTGGACCACCGTCGACCACGACCTGCTCACCAATCCGATCGGCAGCTTGGAGGCGATTTTCAATAATCTGCCCCTGGCCGCCAGCGACATCAACTTGCCCACCGAATTGGCGCTGGGCCAGACGGTGCTATCGCTGCTGCTACCCCAGCAACTCGGATCGCTGTTCAACGACACGGTCCTCGACCCGAACACCGGGATCATCGCCGGCTTCCTCAATGCCCGCGACGACCTGGCGACCGCGGTGTTGACCGCCAACAACGACTTCCCCACCGAGCTTGGCAGTGTGGCAACAGCGGAGTGGGCGAACATGCCCGAGTTGCTCCAGTCGACCGGAAGCGCCCTGCTGGCCGAGCTTGGGACGCTGCTCAACCCGTAACTCGTTCAGGGGCGGCGAAGAGTCACAAAAGTGATGTCGTCGTGGGTGTCGCCCCACTAGGGGTGTTTATCCAAACTGTGATGTGGGAATTACACGGGTGTGATTAACCGTTATAACCACTAAAGCAGCTCCGCCTGGAACCGAAAGGGACCACCCACATGAATACGATCCTCTATTTCAGCCCTGAAGGTGTCGTCTATGAAACGCGCGCGTACAGCAACGCCGACATCGTCGGGCTTGTTCACGACTACGGCCTCGAGAGTTTGACCAGCGACGATCGGCAGTTCGACTTCTGGTTCACTCCAACGACGCGTCGCTGCCGCCGGAAGCTCAACCGCAGCGCGACGGAAATGCTGCTGGCAACGACGCGGTTCACCGCAAAAACAGTGCCACTTCTTTATGGCGCAGTTGTGGTCGCCACCCACGACTCCGTCGGCGATCTTGATGGGCTCAGCTGGCAACAATTGGCCCTTTTGTCTCAGCGCAGCAACACCCTGACGCGACGCGACGACCGGGTGCTCAGCCGCCGGATCAAGCGTGAAGCCCGACGTCTCGAGAATTCTGCCTCCGCCAACGTCGTGACCGGGCGCTACGTTGAGCAGCGCATCATCACTGGGCTTTGATCGGTCGGGTGCGTAACGGACCACAGCTGCGAATCGGGTTTGTACCGTGAGCCCATGGATCTCGCCCGTGGTTCCGTCAATCGCCGCCAGTTGCTTCGGCTAGCGGGCGGCGTCGGTGTGGCGTCAATAGTGAGCGCCTGCGGCAGTGACACCCGCACGACCAGAACCCGCCTCACCGCTTCCACCGCGGCACAGTTGATATGCCGAGACGCGTGGGGCGCGCGACCTCCGCGCGCCGGCGGCAAGCGTCACACCATCACCCGGATGACCCTGCACCACGAGGCAGTTGCGCTCGGCGACAACCGAAATGCACCGGGACGCCTGCGCCAGGATCAGCGCTACCACCAAGACCAGCACGGATGGATCGACATCGCCTACCACGTCGGCGTCGACCGCAACGGCAACCTCTACGAGCTGCGAAGCACCGAGATCGCCGGTGACACCGCCACGGACTACGACACCACCGGCCATTTCCTCGTCCTCTGCGAAGGAGACTTCGACCAGGAGGCCGTGTCGGAAGCGCAACTTCACGCAACCGCTCTCGCATTCGCCTGGGCCGCCCAGAACTTCCGTATCGCGAGCACTACCTTGGCGGGCCACCGCGACTTCGCTCAGACCTCATGCCCGGGCGCGAACCTCTACGCCCACCTGTCCTCCGGTGACCTCAAACGCCGCATCGACGGTCTGCTTGCCTCCGGTGGAGTGGATCTCCAGCGCTTCTGCGGACCGGACGCCACCGCACGAGTGGCAGCTATCGAGGCGGGCCACTAGTCCTGGTCCGAGTTAATTCAGCGCCGACCGATGTCATCGCGCAGTGAAACTAAGGCTTAACGCCTCGTGCATGCGCCGCGACTCGCGTTCCGGTGAAGCGAAACACGGTGGCTTCCAAGGTATCTTGAGCTCGTGCCGGCTGCCGCAGAGTACGCCCCCACGGTAGAAGATTCTGAAGACGCGGCACCCCGAGAGGCGAAGCGACCGCCCGACAGGCTCTTGCGCAAAGTTGCCCCGGTCCGTCTGGCGGACCCCGAGAGACTGAAACCAATCGTGCTGCTCGGTCTTGTGGTGGGCTTGCAAAGCGCCGACGGCGGCACAGTGGGGGCGCTCGTCGTCTCGCTCAAACAGGCATTGCACATCAACGACATTCAGGTTGGTCTGCTCGTCACGGTGTCGACCGGTGTTGGCGCTCTGGCCACGCTGGTGGCCGGGGTGCTTGCCGACCGCACTGTGCGCATTCGCATGCTCTGGATGGCGCTGCTGGTGTGCTCGGCCGCAATGGCCCTGAGTGCCATCGCCCCCGACTACGGATGGTTGCTCGCTTGCCGGGTGTGCCTTGGGGCCGGGATGGCGGTCTCCGGGCCAGTTGTCGCCTCGCTGATCGGCGACTACTTTCGGCCCCTCGAGCGCGGTCGGGTGTATGGGCTCGTGCTTGCCGGCGAGGGCATCTGCACCGCCCTCGGGCTGCTGGTGGCGGGGGAACTCGGCGCGCTCAGCTGGCGGCTGGGTTTCTGCTGGCTGGCGGTGGTCGGGTTCGCACTGGCCGTCGCCGTGGCGACGATGCTCCGCGAACCCCGTCGCGGAGGGCTCGGCGACGCGTCATGCGATGCGTACGCGACGGCGGCCCTTGAGCACGCTCGCCGTCGCACCGCCTGGGGGGACCTTCGTGCGGTGCTCTCGATCCGTACGAATGCCGTTCTGATTGCCGGGTCTTCGTTCGGCTACTTCTTCTCGACCGGGCTGAGCACCTTCGGGGTCGCGCTACTCTGTGGCCGCTTTCAAATCGGCCAGGCGATGGCGACCGTGCTTATCCCAGCCCTCGGCGTCGGCGCGCTAATCGGCATGCTGAGCAGTGGACGCATCGCCGACCGGCTGACAAGCCGGGGCCACATCAGTGCGCGAATTGTAATGGGCGGCATGGCATTTCTTGCAGCGGCAGTGTTGATCATTCCAACACTACTCACGACCAGCCTGCCGGTGGCGCTGGTGTTCGCGTTTCTTGCCGGCATTGCGTTGGGCAGCGTGAACCCGCCCCTCAACGCGGCGAGGCTGGACATCGTGCACCCCCAGTTGTGGGGAACGGCGGAGGCCGTGCGGAGCACGCTCGTATCGATATCCACCGGCGTGGCGCCGCTGATATTCGGCGCGGTGTCCACGGCACTCAATCGAGAGGCTGCTCCGAACGCAGCAATGGCGTTGGACCGCACCTTCCTCATCATGCTGGCGACCCTCGTCATCGCCTCGGCGCTCCTTCTGTGCTGGGGACGCCGCACCTACCCGCGCGACGTCGCAGCCGCGATGGCAACCGAGTTGCTGGCCGGAGCGGAAGCCGCCCCACTGCTGCCAGGCCCGGCCCGCTAGCCCCGGCAGATTTGCCTGGGCCCTGATCATGACGCCTCAGGCGTCTCACCAGACGTGATCAGCCCAATGGGCTTCGAAGACGAGGTCGGGCCGATAATGTCTTGTTGTCGTTAACCGACTGATGGAGGCGATATGAGCTATCGGACAATCGTCGTCGGCACGGACGGCTCGGAGTCGTCATTGCGGGCAGTCGACCGCGCAGCCGCGATCGCGGCGCAAGAGAAGGCGAAGCTGGTCATCGCAAGCGCGCATCTCGACACTTCGGAAAAGGGCGGCTGGTCACGGCCGCCCTCCCCCGACCGTTTGATGGACGGCAGGGCCGCCGACAGCCTCGGGGGCGAGAGTTACCGGATGCACGGGAGCGCGTCGGTGTACGCGATCCTTCAGGACGCCCGCGAACGAGCGAAGGCCGCCGGCGCCCATGACATCGAAGAGCAGGCGGTTGTCGGCGCGCCGGTCAACGCGTTGCTGCATCTGGCCGAAGAGGTCAAGGCGGACCTGCTCGTCGTCGGCAACTTGGGGGTTGGCACGGTTGCCGGCCGTCTCTTGGGCTCCGTGCCCGACACGGTTGCCCGCAAAGCCAAAGTCGACATCCTCATCGTCCACACCGTCGGATAGCCGCGCGCGGCAGCGCTTTTCAAGCAGGAAGCCGCGAAAGATGTTGGCGGCCTGCATATCCGGCGTCAGATCGTGCCGATGCCGTCAGGTCAAAGCGCCGCTCCGATCAGCGCGAGAGGCAATATTCCCAGGTCGGCAGCGAGCGGGATACCAATCGCGTCCACGGGGTTTCCGGCCGCGAGTTCGGTGGTGAAGACGTTGTAGTCGATTTCGGGAAGTGTGATGAACAACGCGGTGGCCACGTCCAAAGGCGGGAAGCCGGTGTGGGGCGGGAAGGTACCGAAAAGATCCTGCAAGGTCGTGGGAACGATTGAGAGAACCGATAATTGGGTGCCCGGGATGACATTTTCCAGTGCCGTGCCTAATTCGTCGGCCCACGACGGCAACGAGTAAACGTAGTTATTCGGATCGGTTAGATCCTTGATGGCATCGGTGATCCCCTGCTGCAAGCCGTTGGCCAAAGCTTGCGGGACCTGCTCGAGGACACTGGAATCCGGCAGAAATCCTAACGGTGTGGCCACGTCAGCATCGCCCTGACTCCAGCCACCCAAATAGCTGTCGTCGACGTTGCCGTAGCCGAGGTTCACCAACACCGACAAGTCCGGGTTCAGCAGATCGGCCAGCGGGTTGCCGATGACGGGAATCAGTTGCAATGGCTCCAGCAGCGGCAGCGTGGTGACGGGAATCTCGTAGTAATTGGTCAGGGTGTCTGCCGCCGATGTCGGTAGCTGAATAGCGTCCCCGATCTGCTCGGCCGTCAGGCCCGGATACGAGACGTGCTCGAACACGATGCCCAGCACGGCGTTGATATCGGAAAGGAAGTTGACCGGGTACTGCGGAAAGTCGGCGAAACCGTCGTATTCGTGCGTGTAAACGTCAGTCGGGAAGAGATCGGACGCTTCCGGCCCGCTGAACGTCAGGCCCAGGCTCGGGATGCTCGGCTGGGTGCCGGCCGGCAAGTCGAAGCGTTCCAGTATGCCGCCGTTGGGGGCACTTTCATCACCGAGCAACACGAAATGCACGTCATCACTGGGCACGCCCTGGCTCGCAAGCTCCGGCTGTACCAGCGACGAGATCACCGCACTCTGCGACCAACCGGAGACCACGACGGGGTTCGCGGCGTCCACATGGCCGGTGCCGATTTGGTTCAGGATCGCGGCGTCCAGCAGCTGTTGCCCCTCGGCCTCGGACTTGTCGAACGTCTCGGTGAAGGGCCCGAGGAAGGGATAGAGCGCCTCGGGTGTGGTCAGGACCTGCGTGGTGCCGGTGAAGTCGCGCGGCGCGAGGTACTCCGCGTCAATGGCATTCGCGTAGGTCTGACCAGGCGTCTCGAGGCCACTGCCGCCCATGATGAGCGCGGTGCCATCGCCGAGCGGGGAATCTGCGGTGTCGCCGCTGGTGAGCCGCACCGCGCGCTGCTGCACGCCGGGTGATGTCGGGACCAGCAGTGGGGCCGCGATCAGGCCGGCGCCTACGAGGGCAACACCGACGGTGCCGTGCAGACCAAGCATCGGGGGCCTCTCCCTTGGGGTGCGCAGCCAGCTGCCAGCGCACCGAGCAACGGTGAGCAGAATTACAGCACGGCAGCTAACCACTGCGGGGCGCGATCGCCGAAAAGCTCGGCCACGCGCCGCAGCTACCAATTGCTCGGCGCGTAATCCTTGAGGAAGCAGCCGTACAGATCTTCGCCGGACTCCCCGCGGACGATTGGGTCGTAAACCCGAGCGGCACCGTCGACGAGGTCGAGCGGAGCATGGAAGCCCTCGTCGGCGAGCCGCAGCTTTGTCGGGTGTGGACGCTCGTCGGTGATCCAGCCCGTATCGACGGCGGTCATCAGAATGCCGTCCTGCTGCAGCATCTCAGCGGCGCTGGTGCGGGTGAGCATGTTCAGCGCGGCCTTCGCCATGTTGGTGTGCGGATGACCCGGGCCCTTGTATGCGCGGCTGAACTGCCCCTCCATTGCAGACACATTCACCACGTATTTGCGACGAGACGATGCAGCGGCCATCGCAGGGCGCAGCCGGCTCACCAGAATGAACGGCGCGGTCTGGTTGCACAGCTG
>NZ_DATNJW010000142.1:0-22900 GCF_035603715.1 Mycobacterium sp.
ATCTTGACGCCGAGGCACCACAGCAGCAGCCGGCAATAGATCTGCCTCGACTTCGACCAGCCCGGAATCACCCCCGCCAGCAGCGGCAACGCGGGCGCCAACAACACCAACAAGGTAATCCGCCGCGCGACCCGCAGCGCCACGATCATCCGCCGCGTCGCCTCGTAGCCGCCGGCTTGTATGCAGCCCGTATCGCAGGTCGCCCGGGGCAGCCAGGCGTGGTCGCGGGGCGCCGGAGCGGCCATCAAGCCACCCGACCCGCTGCTTCGGTGGCCGCCGATACCGACCGGAGTCGCCGCAGGTAGCGCGTGTCGGCCTGGCGTTTGTCCAGCAGCGCGGGAAAGTCACCCACACCGAAGTCGGCGTCGTGGGCGGGCTCACCGCAGATCTGCGCCCCCAACCGCAGGTAGCCCCGCATCAGCGGCGGTATCACCGGCCGCGACGGCGGGTCGATCTCGTCGAGTGAGCGCCCGTCGATGACCACCGGGCGGTGCGGATACACCCGATAGTCGTCGGGAGCCGCGTGGCGCTTGGACACGAAGTCGCGCACACCGCGAATCTGAGTGCCCGGCGGCCCGCTGTCCCCGGCCACCGGCACCGACACGCAACCGGTGACGTAGTCGTAGTCGCAGTGATCGAGGTAGGCCAGGATGCCGGCCCACATCAGAAGTACGACAGCGCCGTTGCGGTGCTCGTTGTGCACCACCGCACGGCCCATCTCCACCAGCGACGGCCGCAGCGAATCCAGTCCTTGAATGTCGAATTCCGTTGCCGTGTAAAGCCCGCCAGCCGCGATCGCGCCGGTCGGGGAAAGCATGCGGTAGCAACCGACCAGCTCACCGGTGTTGTCCTCGCGCACCAGAAGGTGGTCACAGTGCTCGTCGAAGCGATCGACGTCCAGGCCGTCGCCCTGACCGGTCAGCGCGAAACCCGGCTCGCTGCTGAAGACGTCATAGCGCAGCCGTTGTGCTGCTTCGATTTGTGCGGGATCAGTGGACAACAACAGCGAATAACGCGGCTCGGCCGACGAACGTGTCCCCGGGGCCGGCTTTTCAGCGGCGATGAGGACCGATTCAGTGCTCATGTGCGCCACTGTTGCGCTATTGATCAGCTAATTGGCATCGCATCCGTAACGTGTCCGTGCACGGCAGATGACGAAGGACTGCTTTTCGACGTTGCCTGGGTCACAAAATTGGTCCAGTATTCAGCCGTGACGTCTAGCAGCAGCGCAGATACCTTCGATCCCGATGCGCTGCGCAGCAAGTATGCCGAGGAACGCCAGCGCCGTTTGCGCTCCGACGGCATCACACAATACGTCGAGATAACCGGCGCATTCAGCAAGTTCGGTGAGGATCCGTGGGCCGACCCAGACTTCAGCCGCGACCCCATCACCGATTCGGTCGACGTCGCGGTCGTGGGCGCCGGCTTCGGCGGCCTGCTGATCGGCGCGCGGTGCAAGCAACTCGGCGTCGAGAATGTGCGGCTGATCGACAAGGCCGCCGACGTCGGCGGTACCTGGTACTGGAATCGCTACCCCGGAATCGCCTGCGACGTCGAATCCTACGTCTATATGCCGTTGCTCGAAGAGCTCGGCTACATCCCGACCGAGAAATACGCCAAGGGCCCCGAAATCTGGGCGCACTGCCGTCGCATCGCCGAGCACTTCGACTTGTACCGCGACGCCTGCCTGCAAACCGAGGTCGAGGAAATCCGCTGGGAACCAAGCAGTTCCCGGTGGGTGATCTCCACCGATCGCGGCGACGAGATTCGGGCCCGGTTCGTTGCGATGGCCAACGGCTACTTGCAGAAGCCCAAACTACCTGGCATAGCCGGGATTACCGGCTTTGGTGGCCATACCTTTCACACCAGCCGCTGGGATTACGAATACACCGGCGACGATCTGCGCGGGCTGTCCGACAAGCGGGTCGGGATCGTCGGCACCGGCGCAACGGCCATTCAATGTGTGCCGCGGCTCGCCGAGTCGGTCGGTGAACTGTTCGTCTTTCAGCGCACCCCGTCGACGGTTGACGTGCGTGCCAACCGGCCGACCGAACCGGATTGGGCAGCATCGCTGGAGCCCGGTTGGCAACAGAGTCGCATCGAGAACTTCCAAATCCTCACTGCGGGAGGTTCATCCGATGAAGATCTGGTTGACGATGCGTGGACCAGCCTGACCAAGAAAATGCCCATCGTCAACGAAGGTGGGCCGAACGCCGCCGAAATGGCCGACTTCGCCAAGATGGAAGAAATTCGAGCGCGCGTCGAGGCCATCGTCATCGACCCGGCCACCGCCGAGGCGCTCAAACCGTGGTACGGGTACTACTGCAAGCGGCCCTGCTTTCACGACGAATACCTGCAGGCGTTCAACCGCGACAACGTCACGCTGGTCGACACCCAAGGCCTCGGCGTCGAGCAGATCACCGCCAACGGCGTCGTGGTGGACGGTGTCGAATACCCCCTGGACTGCTTGATTTTCGCCACCGGCTTCGAAGTCGGCACCAGCTACGCACAGCGCACCGGCTTCGAGATCATCGGCCGCGACGGGCTGACCCTCACCGACAAGTGGGCCGACGGCGTCCGCACCCTGCACGGCTTGCACGTCAACGGTTTTCCGAACTGCTTCATCGAGAGCATCGCCCAGTCCGGTTTCACCGTGAACTTCCCCTACCTGATCGACACCCAATCGCGTCACATCGCGTGGGTGATCGCGTGGGCGCTGAAGCACGACGCCGCTGAAGTCGAGGCCACCGCGGATGCCGAAGCCGCCTGGGTCGATACCGTCGTCGAGCGTTCCAGCGTCATCGCCGGCCGGCGGGAATCGTGTACTCCCGGCTACTACAACCGTGAAGGCCAGGCGAGTGCACGACTCAACCGGGATAGCTTCTTCTTCGGCAGCCCAACCGAATACGCGGACATCCTGGATGCGTGGCGCTGCGGGGCCACGCTCGAAGGGTTCGACATTCGAGAGTCGACATCCGGCCGGGTCAGCTAGACAGCGCGATCCGCAGAATCAGACGCGGTTTCGGCCCGCGCGCCAGCAGGCGCTCGATGAAAGTCACGATGATGAACTCCAGGCCGTACTTGCGGCGAATCACGCCGGCCAGGCGCTGAACCGTCGCCGGCTCGCTCATCACTTCGGCGGTCCCACCCACCGGCTCAGCGCCGTTGCGGACCTTTCCACCACGGCCACACGGCACCAGCGTGACCCGGGGGTTGTTCTTGGCTCGCTTCGCCTTCCAACTGTCCGCCGGCGTCCAGACGAACAGGTGATCGCCGTCGCGGCCGATCCACATCGGCGCCGCGACCGGGGTGCCGTCCTTCTTGAAGGTCGTCAGTGACACGAATTTCTCTGCGGCCAGTGCCGACAAGGCGTCCGTCATCGCGCTCCTCGATCCATGCTGGGCAGAGATGGTGATTCGGATTCTGCACGCAAGGGTATGGCAGGCAGTATGAGTGTTGACACTCGGCGCTGGTGCTTCGCCGATCAACTCGGGCCGCACTTCCTGGACGCACCCGATCAGCCGGTGCTGCTGATCGAGTCGCGAGCGGCGTTCGAACGCCGCCGCTTTCATCGCCGCAAAGCGCATCTGGTGCTCTCGGCCTTGCGTCACCGGGCGGCCGAACTCGGTGACCAGGTCACGTTCCTGCAGACCCGTACGTACCGCGAGGCGCTCGATCAGCTCGACGAACCGGTCAGCGTGTGCCAACCCACCTCATGGGCCGCCGACCGGTTCGTCCGGTCGATACCAACAGTCGAGGTGTTGCCGGCGCGCGGATTCTGCACCGACCGAGAGGCGTTCGCCGACTGGGCCGCGGGCCATCACACACTCAAGCTGGAGAACTTCTACCGCGATGCGCGGCGGCGGTTCGACCTGCTGATGGACGGCAACCAACCCGCGGAGGGCAGGTGGAATTTCGACGTCGACAACCGCGAGCCCGCGCCGGCGAGCAGCGACGGCCTCGGGGTTCCGCCGCCATGGCAACCCGATGAAGACGAGATCGACGAACAGGTCCGCGCCGACCTGGACCGCTGGGAACGCGACGGCGACGTATCGTTCGTCGGTCGTGACGGCCCGCGCGAGTTCGCCGTGACCGCTGCCGAAGCGCAGAGCGCCCTCAAGGTCTTCCTGCGAGATCGGTTGCCGCACTTCGGCCCTCATGAAGATGCTATGCTCAGCGGCGATCGTTTCATGGCGCACAGCCTGTTGTCGGCACCGATGAATCTCGGCTTGCTGGACCCCCTCGATTGCGCGTACGCCGCCGAGGACGCCTACCGTTCGGGTCAGGCCCCACTGGGCAGCGTCGAAGGCTACATCCGGCAGCTGATCGGATGGCGCGACTACATCTGGCATGTCTACTGGCATTTCGGCCGCGGCTACCGTCGGCGCAACGCGCTCGAAGCACACGGGCGGCTACCGAAATGGTTCGCCGACTTGGACTCCGACGCCGTCGACGCGCACTGCCTGAGGGACATCCTGGCGCAGGTGCGCGATCACGGCTGGGCGCACCACATTCCGCGGCTGATGGTGTTGTCCAACTACGCGCTGCAGCGCGGCTGGAACCCGGCCGCGGTCACCGACTGGTTTCACCGCTGCTTCGTCGACGGCTACGAATGGGTGATGGTTGCCAACGTGGTCGGCATGTCCCAGCACGCCGATGGCGGACTGATGGCGACCAAGCCGTATACCTCCGGCGGCGCCTACATCAATCGGATGAGCGACTACTGCGGGGAATGCAGATACCGGCCCACCGAGCGGGTCGGCGATCGGGCGTGCCCGTTCACCGGTGGCTACTGGTGGTTTTTGGACCGCAACGCCAAACACCTTGCCAACAATCAAAGGATGAACCAGCCGTTAGCCGGACTGCGACGGCTACGCGATCTCGACGATGTCGTCGAACAGCAGCGACGTCTCGGCGGCCGGGCGCCGTGATGCTCGCCGTCGACCGACTTGTGGCCGCGCCGTCGTCGGCGGCCTGGAACGTTCTGGTCGATCTCGATGCGTGGCCGCAATGGGGCCCGACGGTCAGCGGAGCCCGGCTTGATTCGCCGCACACCGAGCTGTCATTGGGCGCTACCGGCGTGGTGCGTACGTCACTGGGGTTCGGCGTCCCGTTCGTCGTCACTGAGTTCGAACCCGGCCGGCATTGGGCGTGGAAGGTGGCGGGCGTCCCGGCCACCTCTCATCGGGTCCAGCCGGTCGACCGCTACACACGAGTCAGCATCGGCGTCCCGTGGTGGGCTCCCGGTTATCTGGCGGTGTGCTCGATCGCCTTACGCCGCATCGATGCGATGTTGACCGACGCGGCGTAGTGCCGGTTCACCAACCCATGGACCCCGGAATTCCTTTGAAAGGACCCACAATCCAGCTGGTTATCCAGCCGGCGTAGAAGCCGCCCGGCTGCGGAATCACCTGCTCGCCGTTGACCGTGCAGCGGTCCACTGCCGCAGCCATCACCGCGATCGCACCCGCGATCGGGGCAAAATCGGGACTCGGCCGGCGGTAGGTCCACGCTGCTCGTGGCGCAACCCGCTTCTCGGTCACCAAGTCGTAATAGGTTGCCTGGCCTTTCCATTCACACCAGGAATCGCCGTCGGCCCGTCGCAGAACACCATCAGCGAAGGAAGCGCCGGGCAGGTAGTAGGTCGGCGGATGGCTGGTCTCTAGCACACGCCACCCGCGAGCGGTCGACGCCACCGTGCGGCCACCCAACTCGATGGCGATCGAGCCGGTGAACTCCTCCAGCCGCGGCGGGCGCGGATAGTCCCACACCGACTCCTGACCGGGACCGGGCTCATCGGGCGTCGGCCAAGGTTCCACAGCGCCATTGTGCCCTGATTCACACAATGTGTGACACGCTGACCGACGGGTATCCCCCACCGTCGGGCCGTACCCACACGGTCCTCTAGCGAAAGAGGGCGCTGTGCCGGAAGTTGCCGAGTCGGTCGAACCGCCGCGGGCGGCGGCTATCGAGCAGTGGCCGGGCAAGGCCTACCCGCTCGGCGCCACCTACGACGGGTCAGGCACCAACTTTGCGCTGTTCAGCGAGGTCGCCGAGAAGGTGGAGCTGTGCCTCTTCGACGCCGACGGCACCGAATCCAGGGTGACGCTTAACGAGGTGGACGGCTTCGTCTGGCACGGCTTCCTGCCGGCTGTGGAACCGGGCCAGCGCTACGGCTACCGGGTTCACGGACCCTACGACCCGTCCGCCGGGCACCGGTGCAACCCGAACAAGCTGCTTATCGATCCGTATGCGAAGGCGATCGACGGCAACTTCGAATGGCATCAGGCACTGTTCAGCTACAACTTCGGCGACCCCGACAGCCGCAACGACGACGACTCGGCGCCCCGCATGCCCAAGTCGGTGGTGATCAACCCGTACTACGACTGGGGCAACGACCGTCCGCCCGGTCACGAGTACGCCGACACCGTCGTCTACGAGGCACACGTCAAGGGACTGACCCAGCTGCACCCGGACATTCCCGAGCGGATGCGCGGCACCTATGCCGGTATCGCCCACCCGGTGATCATCGAGCATCTTAAAGAACTGGGCGTCACCGCGATCGAGCTGATGCCGGTACACCACTTCGCCAACGACTCCACGCTGGTGGACAAGGGGTTGTCAAACTATTGGGGCTACAACACAATCGGCTTCCTGGCCCCCGACTCCAAGTACGCGTCCAGCACCACGCCCGGCGGCCAGGTGCAGGAGTTCAAGACCATGGTCCGCGCTCTGCACGAAGAAGACATCGAAGTCATCCTGGACGTGGTGTACAACCACACCGCCGAAGGCAACCACCTGGGCCCCACCTTGTCGATGCGCGGTGTCGACAACGCCGCGTACTACCGCTTGGTCGACGACGATCAGCAGTACTACATGGACTACACCGGAACCGGCAACAGCCTCAACGTCGGCCATCCCCACACACTGCAGCTGATCATGGATTCGTTGCGGTACTGGGTGACCGAAATGCACGTCGACGGGTTCCGCTTCGACCTGGCCTCCACACTCGCCCGTGAGTTTTACGACGTCGACCGGCTGTCGGCGTTTTTCGAACTCGTGCAACAGGATCCGGTCGTCAGTCAGGTCAAGCTGATCGCCGAGCCGTGGGACGTCGGCCCCGGCGGTTACCAGGTCGGCAATTTCCCGCCGCAGTGGACGGAGTGGAACGGCAAGTTCCGTGACACCGTCCGCGACTACTGGCGCGGGGAAGCCGCGACGCTGGGCGAGTTCGCCTCCCGGCTGACCGGTTCAGCCGATCTCTACGAGTCCACCGCCCGGCGCCCGGTGGCTTCCATTAATTTCGTCACCGCTCACGACGGTTTCACGCTGCGGGACCTGGTGTCCTACAACGAAAAACACAACGAGGCCAACGGCGAAGACAACAACGACGGCGAGAGCAACAACCAGTCATGGAACTGCGGCGTGGAGGGTCCGACCGACGATCCTGAGATCAACGCGCTTCGTGCTCACCAGCAGCGCAACTTCCTAGCGACAACGCTACTGTCGCAGGGAGTTCCGATGATCTCGCACGGCGACGAGCTCGGCCGTACGCAGAACGGCAACAACAACGGCTTCTGCCAGGACAACGAGCTCACCTGGGTGCATTGGGACGAAGCGGACACCGAGTTGCTGGAGTTCACCCGATCGGTGTCCGCCCTGCGTGCTGCCCATCCGGTGTTCCGGCGCCGCCGATTCTTCAAAGGGGTGCCGGTCCGCCGGCGGGGCGTCGAAGGGCAACCAGACATCTCCTGGTTCCGGCCAGACGGCTCCGAAATGACGGACGACGACTGGGATTCGGGCTTCGGCAAATCAGTGGCGGTCTACCTGAACGGCCATGGCATTCCAGACCTCGACGCTCGCGGGCAGCGGGTTACCGACGACTCGTTTTTTCTGTGTTTCAATGCCCACCACGAGCCGATCGAATTCACCTTGCCGCCAGGCGAATTCGGCCCAGCCTGGCTCCCCGTCGTCGACACCGCCGAAGCGGCGGATCCCGCTGATCGCCAACCGATTCCCGCTGGCGACACCGTTCGGGTAGCCGGGCGAGCGACCGTGGTGCTGCAAGCCAACGACGAGTAAGCGGGTCGGCGCAAGCGATTCCCTCAGCCGTGCGGCGCCTCAGAGATCTTGCTGTCCGGCTTGCCGAGCGTCTGGCAGTAGGTCGCCGCCGATAACCGGGTCGCGGTGATCTCCATGTTGGACGGGTCGACGCCACTCTTGTCCTTGAGCATCTTGCTGACCTCGTCGTTCTGCTTCTTCTCGTCCTGCGTGGTGAAGTCCTTGCACTTGGTGTCACCACCGGTGTTGATGATCTGCGAGGCAGAGCATCCGCTGAACAGAACTGCGGCGATCGCTATCGTGGCTGGCGCCATTGCCTTCATTTTCCGGCCTTTCCTGGAACGAAGTAGCAAGTCTTTGTACACCACTTCGCCAGATTTCAAACCTTGTCGAGGCCCTTAGGCTGGCGCGACCCGGATGCGGATCGGTCCGCGTGACGGTTGATCCGGATCGATGACCGCACCGCGCTGGGTGATTTCGACATCGCCGTCGCGGGCCAATGTGAAGGCGATGCTGCGGCTTTGGGCCGTCAGCTCCCGCCAGGCGTGGCCGCCGACGGCGCGCGCGGCATCTGACGGGCAGATGCTGGAGTTCGGTCCGCGATGCTGCGCCAGCGCCAGAATCGCGGCGCGTAGCCGGGTGGCCGCCGCTCCGCCACCGAGCGCGGACCGGGCGGCGCCGGCCGCGGGACCGTCGCCGTCGGCCGCGCGGGTCAACTCGCGATGAGGATCCGATCCGCCGCTGTTCATCTCATCCAGGCTAGGCCGAAACGCACAGGGTAGGCCGAACCGCAAAAAGCCCCCGACACGCCTAGGCGGGCGGGGGCTTTCGCGTGCGATCAGCCCTTGCGGGTCTTGACTGCCTCGGTGAGCTGCGGCGCGACCTTGAACAGGTCGCCGACCACGCCGTAGTCGGCGATCTCGAAGATCGGCGCCTCTTCGTCCTTGTTGACCGCGACGATCGTCTTCGAGGTCTGCATGCCGGCGCGGTGCTGGATCGCTCCGGAGATGCCCAGGGCGATGTACAGCTGCGGCGAGACGGTCTTACCGGTCTGGCCCACCTGGAACTGACCGGGGTAATAGCCGGAGTCCACCGCGGCGCGGGATGCGCCGACCGCGGCGCCCAGCGAGTCGGCCAACTCCTCGACCACGCTGAATTTGTCGGCACTGCCGACACCACGACCACCGGACACCACGATCGTGGCTTCGGTGAGCTCCGGACGGTCGCCGGCCACCGCGGGCTCCCGATTGGTGACCTTGGCGGCGTTCTCGGCGGGCTCGGGCACCTCGACGGTGACCTTCTCACCCGCGCCATCGGACGGTTCGGCGTCGATCGCGCCTGCGCGCACGCTGATCACCGGGGTGTCGCCGTTGGCCTGTGCCTCGACGGTGAACGCGCCACCGAAGATGGAGTGGATGCCCTTGGGCCCGGCCTCCACACCGACCACGTCGACCAACAGACCCGACCCGATCCGGGCGGCGAGCCTGCCCGCGATCTCCTTGCCGTCGGCACTGGAAGCCAGCAAAACGGCTGCCGGACTGGCGGATTCGGCCAGCGCGGCAAGCACGTCGACGGACGGGGTGATCAGGTAGCTCTCCGCCGCGTCGGACTCGGCAACGTAGATCTTGGCGGCACCGGCCGCCTTCAAGCCGTCGACCAGCGGATCGGCTGTGCCTGGCTTACCCACCACGACGGCGGCGGGCTCCCCCAGAACGCGTGCCGCGGTGATCAATTCGGAACTGACCTTCTTCAAAGCGCCATCAGCGTGCTCAACGAGCACAAGTACTTCAGCCATGAGTTATTCCGTGTCTTTCGGTTCGGGATTCAAGTCTTAGATGATCTTCTGACCGACCAGGTACTTCGCGATGTCGTTGCCGCCCTCGCCCTCGTCGGTGACCTTCTCACCGGCGGTCTTCGGCGGCTTGGGGGTAGATGTCAGCACCTTGGAGCCGGCGTTCTCCAGGCCGACCTCGTCGGCCTCGACACCGATTTCCGCCAGGGTCAGCTTGGTAACTTCCTTCTTCTTGGCGGCCATGATGCCTTTGAAGGAGGGGAACCGCGGCTCGTTGATCTTCTCGTTGACGCTCACCACGGCCGGCAGCGTGGCCTCGATGGTGAACACACCATCATCGGTTTCCCGCTCGCCGGTGATCTTGTCGCCGTCCAGCGACAGCTTCCGTAGGTGGGTCAGCTGGGGCAGGCCCAGGTACTCGGCGATGATGGCCGGCACGGCGCCGCCGGTGCCGTCGGTGGCCTCGTTGCCGGCGATCACCAGCTCGGTGCCCTCGATGGTGCCCAGCGCGCGCGCCAGCGCCCAGCCGGTCTGGACGACGTCGGAGCCGTGCAGCCCGTCGTCAAGCAGGTGGACGGCCTTGTCGGCGCCCATGGACAGCGCCTTGCGAATCGCCTCGGTCGCCCGCTCGGGACCCGCGGTCAGCAACGTCACCGACCCCTCGGTGCCGTCGGCGGCCTCTTTCTCGCGGATCAGCAACGCCTCTTCCACGGCGCGCTCGTTGATCTCGTCCAGCACGGCGTCGGCGGCCTCGCGGTCCAGCGTCCAATCGCCGTCTTTGAGTTTGCGCTCTGACCAGGTGTCCGGGACCTGCTTGATCAGGACCACGATGTTCGTCATGAGAGTGGCTTGTCCTCCTCGAGTGAGTCCTGCAGCGTTTAGCGACAGGACTTAGGTCACGTCTTGTGCGCCCCGCACCCGCATGTTACTGACCGGTAACTTTGTGCGGTTCGCTCTCACACCATAGCGGGTCGTCCTGCAGGTTCTTAGCCCACATGCCTTCGCTGGCGGCCGGAGGGCTGCCCTGTACGCGCGATTGCCCGTAGTGAAGCATTCGCGAACCCGTCGCCACGCGTTAGCCTGCCTATGCCATGAGCGCATTCATCCCTGATGCTCCCCACACCCCCGCCGATGCCGTTCTGCCGTTGACCGGTGAACGGACCATCCCGGGTCTCGACGTGGAGAATTACTGGTTTCGCCGCCACGAGGTGGTCTACCAGCGGTTGGCACCGCACTGCGCGGATCGCGAGGTGCTGGAAGCGGGCTGTGGGGAAGGCTATGGCGCCGACCTGATCGCCGGGGTCGCGCGCCGGGTGATCGCTCTGGACTACGACGAGGCCACCGTCGCGCACGTGCGGGCCCGGTACCCGCGGGTGGAGGTCATCCACGGCAACCTCGCCGAGTTGCCACTGCCCGACAACTCGGTCGACGTCGTGGTCAACTTCCAGGTCATCGAGCACCTGTGGGATCAGCCACAGTTTGTCCGCGAATGCTTCAGGGTGCTGCGACCCGGCGGGCGGCTGATGGTGTCCACACCTAACCGGATCACGTTCTCCCCGGGGCGCGACACCCCGATCAATCCGTTCCACACCCGCGAGCTCAATGCGGACGAGCTGACCGAGCTTTTGCGCGACGCGGGCTTTGCGTCGATCTTGATGAGCGGTGTGTTCCATGGGCCGCGGCTGGCTGAGATGGACGCCCGGCACGGCGGCTCGATCATCGACGCCCAGATCGCGCGTGCCGTCGCCGATGCGCCCTGGCCGGATCAACTGCTGGCCGATGTCGCCGTGGTTACCGCCGCCGACTTCGACGTCGTCGAGGCTGCGACGCAGCCGGCACGTCATATTGATGACAGCCTGGACCTGGTGGCAATCGCGGTGCACCCGTGACACCGGCGAGCACGGAGCCGGTGCCCGGGCTGTTCACCCTGGTGCTGCACACCCATTTGCCGTGGCTGGCCCATCACGGACGCTGGCCGGTCGGCGAGGAATGGCTCTACCAGTCCTGGGCGGCGTCCTATCTGCCGCTGTTACGGGTGCTACGCAGACTGGCCGACGAGGACCGGCAGCGGCTGATCACGCTGGGTGTCACTCCGGTCGTGATGGCGCAGCTCGATGACCCGTATTGCCTTGACGGGATGCATCATTGGCTGGCCAATTGGCATTTACGTGCCGCCGAGGCTGCCAGCGTCCGCCGCGGCGACGGTCCCGACACATCGCCGGCCTCAGCACCGGCGGCATTGCGCGCCTTCGGAATTCGCGAACTCGCCGAAACCGCGGAAGCGCTCGAGGATTTCACCACGTACTGGCGCCACGGGGCCAGCCCGCTGCTGCGGGGCCTGATCGACGCGGGCACGGTCGAATTGCTGGGCGGACCCCTCGCGCATCCGTTCCAGCCGCTGCTGAACCCGCGGCTGCGCGAATTCGCGCTGCGCGAAGGCCTGGAAGATGCCCGGCAGCGCTTGGCGCACAGGCCGGTTGGCATCTGGGCGCCCGAATGCGCCTATGCCCCCGGTATGGAGCACGACTATGCCGCGGCCGGAGTAGGCCACTTCATGGTCGACGGGCCGTCGCTGCATGGTGACACCGCGCTGGGCCGGCCGGTCGGCGACTCGAATGTGATCGCGTTCGGGCGCGACCTGCAGGTCAGCTACCGGGTGTGGTCGCCGAAATCCGGCTATCCCGGCCACGCCGCCTACCGTGATTTCCACACCTACGACCACCGCACCGGTTTGAAGCCGGCCCGCGTCACCGGCCGCAATGTGCCATCTGAGAAGAAGTCACCCTACGAGCCCGACCGTGCCTATCGCGCAATCGACAGCCACGTATCCGATTTCGTCGAGATGGTCCGCAGCCGACTGCTGTCCGAATCCGCGCGCATCGGGCGACCTGCCCACGTGGTAGCCGCATTCGACACCGAACTGTTCGGCCACTGGTGGTACGAGGGTCCGGTGTGGCTGGAACGGGTGCTGCGGGCACTGCCGGAAGCCGGTGTGCGCTTGGGCACGCTGAGCGACGCCGTCAGCGCGGGCCTCGTCGGAGACACCGTTGAATTACCGCCCAGCTCTTGGGGTTCCGGCAAGGACTGGCAAGTGTGGGCCGGCGACAAAGTGGCCGACCTGGTGCAGCTCAACGCCGAGGTCGTCGACACCGCGCTGTCCACCGTCGACAAGGCGCTGACCCAGACCGCGACGCTGGACGGGCCGATCCCCCGCGACCACATCGCCGACCAGATCCTGCGCGAGACGCTGCTCACCGTTTCCAGCGATTGGCCGTTCATGGTGAGCAAGGACTCCGCGGCGGACTACGCCCGGTACCGGGCGCATCTGCACGCCCATGCCACTCGCGAGATCGCCGGCGCGCTGGCCTCGGGCCGCCGCGAAGTCGCACAGCGCCTGGCCGACGGCTGGAACCGGGCCGACGGCCTGTTCGGTGCGCTGGATGCGCGAAGGCTGCCGCGATGAAAATCCTGATGGTGTCGTGGGAGTATCCGCCGGTGGTGATCGGCGGACTCGGCCGGCACGTCCATCACTTGTCGACCGCACTCGCCGCCGCCGGCCACGACGTCGTGGTGTTGTCGCGGCGCCCCACGGGCACCGACCCGAGCACCCACCCGTCCTCGGATGAGATCAACCAGCGCGTCCGGGTCGTCGCCGCCGCGCAGGACCCGCATGAGTTCTCCTTCGGCAACGACATGATGGCCTGGACGCTGGCCATGGGTCACGCGATGGTTCGGGTTGGGTTATCGCTGAAAGACCGGCGCCGCGACCGCGCGTGGAAGCCCGACGTGGTGCACGCGCATGACTGGCTGGTCGCCCATCCGGCGATCGCGCTGGCCGAGTTTTACGACGTACCAATGGTTTCCACCATCCACGCGACCGAGGCCGGCCGGCATTCGGGGTGGGTGTCGGGATCACTGAGCAGACAGGTGCATGCGGTTGAGTCGTGGCTGGTGCGCGAATCCGACTCGCTGATCACCTGTTCGGCGTCGATGAGCGAGGAGATCACCGAGCTGTTCGGCCCCGGCCTGGCCGAGACCACGGTGATCCGCAACGGAATCGAGGCGGCGCGATGGCCGTTCGCGCGCCGCAGGCCCCGCACCGGAGCGCCGGAGCTGTTATACGTGGGCCGGCTGGAATACGAGAAGGGCGTGCACGAGGCGATCGCCGCGCTGCCCCGCATCCGTCGGGCGTACCCCGGCGCCACCCTCACGGTCGCCGGTGAAGGCACCCAGCAGGACTGGCTCGTCGAGCAGGCCCGTAAACATCGAGTACTCAAGGCAACTCGCTTCGTCGGGCGACTCGATCATGACGATCTGCTGGCCGCCCTGCATCGCGCTGACGCCGCCGTGCTGCCCAGCCATTACGAACCGTTCGGGCTCGCGGCGCTGGAAGCCGCAGCCGCGGGCACCCCGCTGGTGACGTCGAACATCGGCGGCCTGGGCGAGGCGGTGATCAACGGCGAGACCGGGATGTCGTGTCCGCCGCGCGATGTGACTCGGCTGGCCAAGGCGGTCATCGCCGTGCTCGACGATCCGGCGGCCGCACAACGCCGGGCCAAGGCCGCACGCCAACGACTGACCGCGGATTTCGACTGGCACACGGTGGCCGACGAGACGGCGCAGGTGTACCTGGCGGCCAAGCGCCGCGAACGCCAGCCGCTGCCACGGCTGCCCATCGTCGAGCACGCGCTGCCGGATCGCTAGATAACCGCCCATCCGCTGCGCAGGTACCGTCGGCGCAATGGGACTTGTGTATTCGAGCGTGATCGACGCACCGATCTACGAGGTGTTCGACTGGCATGCCCGACCCGGCGCGTTCACCCGGCTCACGCCGCCGTGGTCGCCGATGAAGCTGATCGCCGAAGCTGATTCGCTGGAGAACGGACGCGCCGAACTCGGCCTGCCGGGCGGTCTGCGCTGGGTGGCCGATCACCAACCGGACGGCTACGACCCGCCCCGCCGCTTCGTCGACGCTATCGGCACCGACGGATTGGCGTCGCTGCCGGCCAAGCTGGCGGTGCGGTGGCGGCACACTCACGACTTCGAAGAAGTCGCCGGCGATCGGACCCGCCTGACCGACCGCGTCGCAACGCCGGTCCCCGCCGTCGCACTGCGGTCGATGTTCCGTTACCGGCACCGTCAGTTGGCCGACGACCTCGCCGTCCACCGGCATGCGGCCGAGCATGGGTTGACCCCGATCACCGTCGCCATCACCGGCGCCTCCGGGCTGGTCGGCTCGCAATTGGCCGCCTTCCTGTCCACCGGCGGCCACCGGGTGATTCGGCTGGTCCGGCACCCGGCTACCAAACCCGATGAACGCCAATGGAATCCAGAAAGCCCCGATCCGAGTCTGTTGACCGGCGTGGACGCGGTCATCCACCTCGCGGGCGAGTCGATCGCGGGCCGCTTCACCGATGAACATCGGGCTGCGATCCGGGATAGCCGGATCGGCCCGACGCGCCGGTTGGCTGAGCTGATCGCACAATCCAGCGCCGGGCCCAAGGTGCTGATCAGCGCGTCGGCGATTGGCTTTTACGGCTACGACCGGGGCGAGGAGGCGCTGACCGAGGACAGTGAACGCGGCGACGGGTTCCTGGCCGACGTGGTCGCCGACTGGGAAAACGCGACGGCTCCGGCCGAGCAGGCCGGAACGCGGGTGGTACGGGTGCGCACCGGAATCGTGCAGTCCCCCGCTGGTGGGACACTTCGGCTGTTCCGGCCGCTGTTCTCTGCCGGGCTCGGGGGCCGACTCGGCAGCGGCCAACAGTGGTTGTCCTGGATCGGGATCGACGATCTGGTGGACGTCTATCACCGCGGGCTGTGGGACACCGACTTGTCCGGGCCGGTCAACGCGGTTGCTCCCGAACCGGCCCGCAACGTCGACTACACCCGGACACTGGCCCGCGTTCTGCATCGCCCCGCATTGTTGCCGGTACCGGCGTTGGGGCCGCGGGTGCTACTCGGCGAGCAGGGTGCGCGGGAACTAGCGTGCGCCAATCAACGGGTGCTGCCGACGCGGTTGCAGCAGGCCGATCACCGATTCCGCCGCCCTGACCTCGAGCAGACCCTGCGGCACCTGCTTGGCCACGCCCCGGCGTAATCCGGCGCTACAGCCCGCGGGGTGCCGACCGGACCGCGGCGATCGCCTCCGCGTCGCCGCCGAACTCAACGCGCACGGCATCACGGCCTGCGACGAACAGCAACAGCTCCTGCGGTTCGCCGGTCACCGTGACCGCATCGCCGCGACCCACCCGGGCGATCTGCTCGCCGGTGGGTGTCCGCAGTTCGACCCGCGCGGGCAGCTTGCTCAGCATCAGCCGGCTCATCAATCCGAGCTGACGGCGCAGCGGCGTGGCGATCGATGCGTCAAGCACTCTGGGCTGCCAGCCGTCGATGGCTCGGCGCACGTCCTCGTGGTGAATGAACATCTCGCCGAGATTCGCGACCGAATCCAGCAGTTTGAACGGTGAATAAATAGGCGGACCGGACGACACCAGGTTGACCAGGTCATCCCAGCCGGTCGACTGCGCAACCTTGTTCTGCACCTTCTCGGTATAGCCGGCGAGAAAGGGCAAAGTGATGCCCGGCGTCGCATCGAGACGCCGTTCCCGCACAACCAGGTGAGCGGCCAGATCGCGGGTGTTCCAACCTGCGCACAGCGTCGGCGCGTCGGGCCCTACCTGGCGAAACGTGCTCACGAGTGCGCTTCGTTCACGCTGCGCTGCGGTCATGGACCCACCCTAGGCGAGATATCTCTGGCGGGGCGGCCAGATGTTCAGTAAGTTAAAGTTTCATCTTGTGAAGTTAATCTAGGGGGCGGGCGTGTTTGTCTTCGTCGTTTGGGAGGTATAGCCCGTGAGTCTGGGTCGTGCGGGTTGGTTGCGACCCGATCCTTCGAGAGGGGGTTCGGTGGGCGAGGTGCGTGCGCTGTCGTTAGCGCCATCCGCGCAGCCTGTCGAGCGCAACCCGCAATCCTGGTCAGATCCCGCGCAGTTCGACGCATGGCGAATCGGGTTGCGCCGCAAGGTCTTGACGCAACTGGCCGAGTTCGTGACCGGCCGATGCGCTGCTGAACTCGATGAGTCAGGCGTGGAAGTCGCCGGCGACGTGCTGGTGAAATTCGTTGCGGGCGGCAAATGCCTGCGCTCGACTTTCATGTATCTGGGCTGGCTGGCCGGCGCCCAGGACAGCGACGAGGCGCTGTTCGCCGCCACCGGATTGGAACTGCTGCACGCCTTCGCGCTGCTCCAGGACGACGTGATGGATGCTGCCTCGTCGCGCCGCGGTCGTCCCGCCGCGCACATCCAATTCAGCCAATGGCATCGAAATCGGCAGTTGTCCGGCCCGGCGGAGCGGTTCGGCGAATCGGCGGCGATCCTGCTGGGCGACCTCTGTCTGATCTGGGCCGAACAAATGCTGCGCGAAAGCGGCGTCGACCATCGCCGCCTGCAGCAGGCCTGGCCCCGGTACGACGCCATGCGCACCGAACTCGCGCTGGGCCAATTCGCTGATCTGGCAAGCGATATCCGCGACCTGCCGTCGATGGATACCGTGCTGGAGGTCGCGCGGCGCAAATCGGGCAACTACACCGTGCGACGGCCGCTGGAGATCGGTGCGGCGATGAGCGGTTGCAGCGATCGGACCATCTGCGGCCTGGGCCGCTATGGCGAAGCGGTGGGCGAGGCATTCCAGCTGCGCGACGACCTGCTGGGAGTCTTCGGCGCCGAGACGGTGACCGGCAAGCCAAGCGGCCAAGATCTGATCGAACGCAAGGCCACCAGCGTGGTGATCGCCGCGCACGACCTGGCTGATCCGCTCACCCGCCGGCAGCTCACCGAGCTGATGAACACCGGCGATCTCGACGACAACGCCCTCGAGCGCTGGCGTACCTTGATCGTCACGACGGGGGCCGTGCAAAGGATCGAAGACATGATCAGCAGCCGGGTTTCGTCCGCGCTCAATGAGCTCGACGATCTTCGGATCGGCGAGCCGGTGCGGGCCGGGCTGGCGAACATGGCCGCCATCTGCACGGAGCGAACCGAATGAGAACCGTAGCGGGGCCGAACACCCGGGTGGTCGTCGTCGGCGCCGGCCTGGCCGGGCTGTCCGTGGCGCTGCATCTGGCCGGGCGTGGCCGTGACGTCACCGTGGTCGAACGAGAAAACTGGCCCGGCGGACGCGCCGGACGCCTCGACATCGACGGATATCAGCTCGACACCGGACCGACCGTACTGACGATGCCCGACATCATCGATGAAGCCTTTGCCGCGGTCGGCGAAAATCGTTCGGACCGACTGGATTTAATGACGGTGAACCCGGCATACCGCGCGCAGTTCGCCGACGGTAGCAGTCTCGACGTGCACAGCGACGCGGACCTGATGGCGGACACCATCCGAGAATTCGCCGGCGCCAAACAGGCCGCGGGCTATCGGAAGCTGCGCGATTGGCTGACTCGGCTCTACCAGACCGAGTTCAACGGCTTCATCGCCGAGAACTTCGATTCCCCGCTATCGCTGGTTAATCCTCAACTGGCCCGACTGACGGCACTCGGTGGATTCCGCAAGTGGGACACCATGGTCAATCGGCACATCTCCGACCACCGGCTGCGGCGCGTCTTCACCTTCCAGTCGCTGTACGCCGGCGTGGCGCCGAAGAAGGCCCTGGCGGTGTATGCGGTGATCGCCTACATGGACACCATCTCGGGGGTCTACTTTCCGCGCGGCGGCATGCGGGCACTGCCCGACGCGCTGGCCGCGGCCGCCACCGATGCCGGAGTCCACTTCGTCTACGGCGCCACGGTCACCGGCCTGGAGCGCACCGGCAGCCGCGTGGCGGCCGTACGGACCGACACCGACCGGCGCATCGCCTGCGATGCCGTGGTGCTGACCACCGAACTGCCGACCACCTACCGCCTGTTGGGCCGCGAACCTCGTCGCATCGGTCGTCTTCGGCCGGCACCGTCGGCCGTTGTCGCGCACATCGGCCGCCGCCAGGCGTCCCCGCCGGATCATCCACTGGCACATCACAACATCGTGTTCGGCGAACACTGGGATCAGACCTTCACCGACATCATCCGTGACGGCAGGTTGATGCAAGATCCGTCCCTACTCGTCACCAGGCCGACGGCCAGCGACCCTAGCCTGGCACCGGGCGGCCACGACCTGTTCTACGTGCTCGCCCCGGCGCCCAACCTCACCCGCGGTGTGGTCGACTGGTCGCACCTCGGTGACAACTACACCGAGCAGCTCATCGATACCGTTGGCGCGCGGCTGATTCCGGGCTTTCGCGATGGCGCCGAGGTGTTGCACGTCGTCAACCCAGAGGACTGGGCGCGTCAGGGGATGATCGCGGGCACCCCGTTCGCGCTGGCCCACACATTCGCCCAGACCGGGCCGTTCCGTCCGGCCAACACGTTGCGGGGCATCGACAATGCCGTGCTGGCCGGATCGTCGACCGTGCCCGGCGTCGGGGTCCCCACCGCGATGATCTCCGGGCGACTGGCCGCCGACCGCATTACCGGCATCGTCGACGGGGCGAAGCGAACGGTCGTAGCGAAAGCCGGTCGCTCATGATCCGCACCGAGTTGACCGCGGCCGGCATCGAAGATCCCGACCTGCGCGGTGCCTACCGGCGCTGTCGCACCCTCAACGCAGCGCACGGCCGCACCTTCTTTCTGGCCACCCGGCTTCTGGCTCCCGATCAGCGCCCGCCGATCCACGCGCTCTACGGCTTTGCCCGTTACGCCGACGACATTCTCGACGATTTCGATCCGGCCCTTGACACCCCGACCCGGGCGGCACGGCTGCGGGAGTTGTCCGACCAATTCTTTTCCGCTGACGAACACCCGGCCAACCCGGTGCTGGCCGCCGTGCGCCACACCGCACGGCGTTACGCCATCGGCGACGACCTGTTCGACGACTTCCTGAACTCGATGCGGATGGACCTGACCATCACCGACTATCCGGACCGGCCCGCCCTCAACCTCTACATGAAGGGTTCGGCGGAAGCGATTGGCCTGCAAGTGCTTCCGATCCTGGGCACGATCGGCCCGGCCGACGAGGCCGCTCCGCACGCGGCGGCGCTGGGCAGAGCCTTCCAGCTGACGAATTTCTTGCGAGACATCGACGAAGACCTGATGCGGCAACGTGTCTACCTGCCGGCCGATGAACTGGCCGCCCACGGTGTCAACCGCGACGTGCTGATGTGGTGCCACCACAATCGCCGGACCGATGGCCGGGTTCGTAAGGCATTGGCCGATCAGCACGATGTCGCGCGCCAGGTCTACCGCTACGCCGCCGACGGTGTCGCGATGCTGGAACCACGGTCACGGCCATGCGTCGCGACCGCGCTGACGCTGTACTCGGGAATCCTCGACCGGATCGAAGACTGCGACTTTGCGGTGTTCAGCCAGCGCGCCACCGTCGGCAACGGCCGACGACTCCGCGTCGCCGGCGCCGGCTTGTTGCGTTCGTGGCGAGCCCGGTTGACGCACCCGGCTGCATCAGACGGTCGCAGATCCGGTGTGGCGTAGTGGATCACTGGCAGTACCTCATCGTTCTGGCGGCCTGCCTGGCGATCACCTTGCCGCTGGAGATCTTTCGCCCCGGCGTCTACCGTCAACTCTGGCGGGCCGCGCGCGCTGTGCTCCCCGTCGCCGCCGTTTTCGTACTCTGGGATGAGGTGGCTATCGGAGCCCACCTCTGGACGTACAACCCGGCATACGTCACCGGCGTGAACATCCCGATTCGGATGCCGATCGAGGAGGTCCTGTTCTTTTTGGTGATTCCGTTGTGCGCCTTGCTGACCTACAACGCGGTAAGCGCCATCCTCAGCCGGGTCAACCGCCGATGAGCGGCCTCGGTTACACCGCCCCCGCCATCGTGGCGGCGCTCGCCGTCGGTGCGCTGGAGTTCACGGTATTGCGCACCGGGCTTTTTCGGCGACCGGCCTACTGGCTGTCCATGCTGATCGTGATCGGATTCCAGATTCTGGTCGACGGCTGGCTGACCAAGCTGAGTGCGCCGATCGTGGTGTACGACAATCGGCAAACCAGCGGCATCCGCTTTCCGCTCGACATCCCGATCGAAGACTTCTTCTTCGGCTTCGCATTGGTAACCGCGGTCCTACTGCTATGGGAACGACAACGTGAACGTCGGTAACACCGGTCTGCCCCGCGCTGAGGTGCCGGCCGCTTTTGACGTCGGCGCGCACGCCTACGATCGACTCGTCGGCGCCAGCCCGGGATACCATGCCCACCTTCGTCTTTCGGCACAGCGATTGCGGCTGCCCGATCAGGGCCGCGGGCTGCGGTTGCTCGATGCCGGCTGCGGCACCGGCGCGTCGACAGCCGCGCTGCTGAGTGTCGCCCCACATGCCGAGATCACCGCGATCGACGCATCGGGGGGAATGCTCGACGAAGCGAAGAACAAACCGTGGCCGTCGTCGGTCCGCTTTGTGCACACGCCCGTGGAAGGCCTGGCCGAGAACGGCGTCGTCGGCCCCTTCGACGGGATCCTGGCGGCGTATTTGATCCGCAATCTGTCCGATCCCGACACCCAGCTGCGGGCACTGCGCAACCTGTTGGCGCCTGGCGCCACGCTGGCGGTGCACGACTACTCGGTACGCGACTCGCGGGCCGCGACCCTGGTGTGGCACGCGGTCTGCTGGAGCATCATCATTCCCTCCGGCTGGCTGCAAACCGGGGACGCGACGCTGTACAAGCATTTGTGGCGCAGCGTGTTGACATTCGACGGCGCAAAGCAATTCCGGCAGCGGCTGCGCGACGCGGGCTTCAGCGCGGTGCGCAGCGAGACGATGCCGGGTTGGGAGACCCAGATCGCGCACACCTTCCTCGGGGATGCGCCGTGACGACCGATCGCCGTCGCCGCACCTTTCCGGCGACACCGGGCCTGAACAACGCGACAGCCTTGGCGTCGCGGCCGCGGGCGGTCGTCGTCGGCGCCGGAATCGCGGGCCTGGCCGCCGCGACGGGTCTGGCCGAGCGCGGCGTCAGCGTCGACGTCATCGAACGGGAGAACTACCTGGGTGGGCGGGTCGGCGGCTGGACCGATCACTCCGACGGCGTCGAGCTCGCGATGAACCGCGGCTTCCACGCCTTCTTCCGGCAGTACTACAACTTGCGGGCGCTGCTGCGCCGGGTCGACACCTCGTTGTCCATGCTGAGTCCGGTCGACGACTACCCGCTCATCGACGGCGCCGGACGGCAAGACACCTTCCGTGGTTTACCGCGCAACCCGCCGTGGAACGCATTGGTATTCGCCTTGCGCAGCCCGACTTTTCGCCTCACCGACCTCACCCGCATCGACGCGCGTGCCGCCGCCCCGCTGGCCGCCGTGTCGCTGCCCGACATCTATCACCGCATCGATCACGTCGACGCCGAGACGTTCCTGAAAAGCATCAACTTCCCCGAAGCCGCGCGGCATCTGGCGTTCGAGGTGTTTTCTCGCAGCTTCTTCGCCAGCCCCACCGAGCTGTCGGCCGCGGAGCTGGCCACCATGTTCCACATCTACTTCCTCGGTTCCAGCGAGGGGCTGATCTTCGACGTTGCCAATGCCAACTACGACACGGCGCTGTGGCAACCCCTGCAGCAATATCTGGCCGGCCTCGGGGTGCAATTCCGGCAAGGCAGCGCGGTGACGAGCATCGTCCGCGATCACGCCCAGACATTTCAGATCCATACCGATACCGGCGATCAGATCGATGCCGACGCCGTCGTGCTGGCTACCGACGTGGCCGGACTGCAGCAGATTGTGGCGGCGTCGCCCGGCCTTGGCGACGACTTCTGGCGGGCACGGATCAAGAAGCTGCGCACCGCCCCGCCGTTCATGGTGCAGCGCCTGTAGCTCGACCGCCCGATGTCCGCTGATCGAGCAGCGTTTCTGGGTACGGCCGGTCACGAACCGTTGGACAACATCAGCGTCTTGGACCGATACGAACGCCAAGCTCGCGACTGGGCACGGGCAACCGGTGGCTCTGTTGTCGAATTACATTCGTACGCAGTAGAATCCACGCATCCGCGAGAAGCCA
>NZ_DATNJW010000143.1:0-4002 GCF_035603715.1 Mycobacterium sp.
GTCGGCAACGTCGTCAACGATCCGAAACGCCGCAGGGTCGGTGACCAGGAAGTGCTGAAGTTCCGGGTCGCCAGCAATTCGCGGCGCCGGTCCGCCGACGGCACCTGGGAGCCCGGCAACTCGCTGTTCGTCACCGTCAACTGCTGGGGTCGGTTGGTCTCCGGCGTGGGCGCGTCACTGGGCAAGGGCTCGCCGGTGATCGTGTCCGGACAGGTCTACACCAGCGAGTACGAGGATCGCGACGGTATCCGGCGGTCGACACTCGAGATGCGCGCCACCGCCGTCGGCCCCGATCTGTCTCGCTGCATCGCGCGGGTCGAGAAGACGGTTTCCTCCGGATCGGTGACCGGAGCGACCGATGCGGAGGAGGAGAAGGAACCCGACAGCGCCGAGACCGCACCCGATGCCGAAGCCGCGTAGCCGCTGTCGGCTTAGCTGCATAGATGCGGCGGTGCCTAGGATGGGGCGCGAGCAATCCCTCGCAAACCAGAAAGGCAACACCGCCACATGGCTGAGTTCATCTACACGATGAAGAAGGTCCGCAAGGCGCACGGCGACAAAGTCATCCTCGACGATGTCACCCTGAGCTTCTATCCGGGCGCCAAGATCGGTGTCGTCGGCCCTAACGGGGCAGGTAAGTCGAGCGTCTTGCGGATCATGGCGGGGCTGGACAAGGCCAACAACGGTGAAGCCTTCCTGGCCACCGACGCGACGGTCGGCATCCTGCTGCAGGAGCCTCCGCTGAACGAGGAGAAGACCGTTCGCGGCAACGTCGAGGAGGGCCTCGGCGACATCAAGGTCAAACTCGACCGCTTCAACGAAGTCGCCGAACTCATGGCCACCGACTACTCCGATGAGCTGATGGAAGAGATGGGTCGGCTGCAGGAGGAGCTCGACCATGCCGACGCGTGGGACCTCGACTCGCAGCTCGAGCAGGCGATGGACGCCCTGCGCTGCCCGCCGCCCGACGAGCCGGTGACGCACCTGTCCGGCGGGGAGCGGCGACGGGTGGCGCTGTGCAAGCTGCTGCTGTCCAAGCCGGACCTGCTGCTCCTCGACGAGCCGACCAACCATCTCGACGCCGAGAGTGTGCAGTGGCTCGAGCAGCACCTGGCCGCATACGAGGGCGCGGTCCTGGCGGTCACCCACGACCGGTACTTCCTGGACAACGTGGCCCAGTGGATCCTCGAGCTCGACCGCGGCCGCGCCTACCCGTATGAGGGCAACTACTCCACCTACCTGGAGAAGAAGGCCGAGCGGATCTCGGTGCAGGGCCGCAAAGACGTCAAGCTGCAGAAGCGGCTGACCGAGGAGCTGGCCTGGGTGCGCTCCGGCGCCAAAGCCCGCCAGGCCAAGAGCAAGGCCCGTCTGCAGCGCTACGAGGAGATGGCGGCCGAGGCGGAAAAGACCCGCAAGCTCGACTTCGAGGAGATCCAGATCCCGACCGGCCCGCGCCTGGGCAACCTGGTGGTCGAGGTCGAGCACCTCGACAAGGGCTTCGAGGGACGCACGCTGATCAAAGACCTGTCGTTCACGTTGCCCCGCAACGGCATCGTGGGCGTCATCGGTCCCAACGGAGTCGGCAAGACGACACTGTTCAAGACCATCGTCGGCCTCGAACAGCCGGACAGCGGCATCGTCAAGGTCGGCGAAACCGTGAAGCTGAGCTACGTCGACCAGTCGCGGGGCGGCATCGATCCGAAGAAGACGGTCTGGCAGACCGTCTCCGAGGGGCTGGACTACATCCAGGTCGGGCAGAACGAGATCCCGTCGCGGGCCTACGTCTCGGCGTTCGGTTTCAAGGGCCCCGACCAGCAGAAGCCGGCCGGGGTGTTGTCCGGTGGTGAACGCAACCGGCTCAACCTGGCGCTCACGCTCAAAGAGGGCGGAAACCTGATTCTGCTGGACGAGCCGACCAACGACCTCGACGTCGAGACGCTGGGCTCACTGGAGAACGCGCTGGAGAAGTTCCCCGGCTGCGCGGTGGTGATCTCCCACGATCGCTGGTTCCTCGACCGGACCTGCACCCACATCCTGGCGTGGGAAGGCGACGACGACAACGAGGCCAAGTGGTTCTGGTTCGAAGGCAACTTCGGTGCGTACGAAGAGAACAAGATCGAGCGGCTCGGAGCCGAAGCGGCGCGTCCGCACCGAGTGACTCACCGAAGGCTCACTCGCGACTAGTGTCATGCGTGCCAGCGTTGGTATGCGTGCTGAGGAGCGGTCGGCATGACGGTTGATGCTCTGAACTGGGCGAAGTTCTCTAACAGTGACGACATTCCCGAGTGGATATCGAAGGCCTACGCCGACAGCTACCAAGGCCCGCACGACGACCAGGCCGAAGCCGAGTCCGGGTCTGCGCAGGAGTCGCTGTCGGCTCCCGCGGTCACGCCGGCGTTATTGAGCGCGCACTATCGACTCGGTTCCCACCGGCCCACGGGGGAGAGCCGCGTCGCGGTGTACCCGCACGACGACCCGGGCGGATTCGGTCCCGCGCTGCAGGTGGTCACCGACGACGGCGCAATGCTGATGGATTCGGTCACCGTGCTGCTGCATCGGCTCGGGGTGGCCTACCTGGCGATCATGAATCCGGTCTTCCACGTGCGTCGGGACGGTGCCGGCGAGCTGCTTGCCGTTGGGCCCAAGGATTCCGGCGGCGACGGGATCGATGAGACCTGGATCCATGTCCAGCTCGTGCCGTCGGTGGACCGTAACGCCCTACATGAAGCCGAACGCCTGCTGCCGGGGGTGCTCTCCGACTTACGCAGAGTCGCAGCGGATTCAACGGCGATGATCGCCATGCTCAACGAGCTGGCGCACGACGTGGAAACCAATGCGAACGGCCACTACCCGGGAGCCGACAACGGTGACGTCGCCACCCTGTTGCGCTGGTTGGCCGGGGGGCATTTCACGCTGCTGGGATACCAACGCTGCCCGGTGCACGACGGACGTGTGTCGGGGGAGGCGGCGACGACCAGCCTCGGTGTGCTGCGTCGTCGCAAGGGTTCGCGCCCGCGCCTGACCGAGGACCACGAACTGTTGGCCTTGGCGCAGACAGATGTCGCCAGCTACTTGCGCTTCGGGGCGTACCCGTATGTCTTCGCTGTCCGGGAAGACGCGGACGGCGGTGTCTTCGAGCATCGCCTCATCGGCCTGTTCACCGTGGCCGCGATGAACGCCGATGTTCTGGAAATTCCGATCATCGCGCGCAGGGTCCACGAGGTGCTCACTCTGGCCGACCTCGACCCTGGTCACCCCGGGCAGTTGCTGCTTGACGTGCTCCAGACGGTGCCGCGTTCAGAGCTTTTCGCGCGCAGCCCCGAACAGCTGCTGGCGCTGGCCAAGTCGGTGGTCGACCTCGGATCGGGGCGACGCGCACTGCTGTTTTTGCGCGCTGATCGCCTCGAGTACTTCGTGTCATGCTTGGTCTACCTGCCGCGCGATCGCTATACGACGGCGGTGCGTTTGCAGATCGAAGACATCTTGGTCCAGGAATTCGGCGGCACCAGCCTCGAATTCACTGCTCGTGTCACTGAGTCACCCTGGGCGTTATTGCATTTCATGGTCCGGTTGCATGCGGAAACCGCCACACAGATCGATACCTCCGACGCCAACCGGGTGCGACTTCAGGCACTGCTGACCGAGGCCGCGCGCACCTGGTCCGACCGATTACTCAGCGAGGCGGCTGCGGCCGGGGTTGAGCCCATCGAGGCCGAGCATTACGCGAACGCGTTCGCCGAGCCGTACAAAGAGGCGGTCACCCCCGCCGATGCGATCAACGACATCGCCATCTTCGAGGAGCTGACCGACGACTCGGTCAAGCTGGTGATGTCGGATCATGACTACGACGAAACCGTCCGACTGACATGGTATTTGGGTGGGCGGACGGCATCCCTGAGCCAGTTGCTACCGATGCTGCAGTCCATGGGTGTGGTGGTGCTCGAGGAGCGCCCGTTCACGGTGAACCGCCCGGACGGGCTGCCGGTGTGGATCTACCAGTTC
>NZ_DATNJW010000144.1:0-7808 GCF_035603715.1 Mycobacterium sp.
GAGTCCGACCGGGCCCATGTTCACCACTTGAGGATCGCCCAGATAGCACGTTCCCGGAACCCGTTCGTTGGGATCGACAGCCGGATCGAGCCACCGCGGGTCGGCCATGGTGCCGTGCACGACGAAGCCGAACTCGTCGTCGGGACGGCCGGCGGCTTTCAATTCGGACAGTTTGTCCTTGACCCAGGCGGTTATGCGGCGGTTACGGTCGATCTGGGCTTGCCGGTAGCGGGTGAGGAACTCCTCGGTGTAGGGCGGCTGGTTCGGGTTGTCCGGGTTGTACAGGTCCAGCTCCGGATCCCGTTTGGTCGGATCGGATTCGTCGAGAATGGACCCGTCGATCCACTCGGTCAGCGTGCCGTGCCGGCTGATGTGTGCGGCCAGCAGCATGAGTCCGTCCGCGGCGGGCAGATCGAGCTGGGTGAGGTCGGGTCCGTCACCTGACGGGCTCGACGTGATGGTCGCGTGCTGGGCCTGCTGCTGATACAGCACCGACAGCGAGCCGCCGCCGCTCCACCCGGCCAGCACCACCTTCTGATAGCCGAGCCGTTCCTTGGCATCCTTGATCGCGGCGCCGAGATCCTCGATCACCTTCTCCATCAGCAACCCCGAATCGGTGCCGCGAAACCTGCTGTTGCAGTAGATGACATGGTGACCGGCCCGGGCCAAGGCGTTGATCATCGGCAGATACGCGCCACCGCCGATCGGGTGCATGAACATCAGCACGGTGTCCGACGGGTTGTCCTTGGGCTTGAGCAGATAGCTTTCCAGCACGACGATCTCGGCGAGGCCACCGTAGACATCGCGAACCCCGGAATTGTTCTGGAAGGCAACGAGATAGGGGATCCGGTCGTAGTCGTGCTTCACGGCTTGCGTCATCAATGCTGTCCTAGGTCATGTGCCAGCACCTCGGCTGACGGGGTTAGTCGCCGACGGGTGTCGACTGCGATCACCTGCCAGTCGACGCGGGAATGCTCGTCGAATTTGCGGCGGGCACGCTCGCGCGCCTTCTCTGGCGCGCCGTGGTGAACTCCCTGTGGCGCATGGGAAATCAGGCCGGGTGGCATGGGAATGCCGTAGAGCGAACCGCCATGGAAGAAGGCGATCTCGTCGTAGTCGACGTTGCGGTGATACCACGGTGTGCGCTCGGTGCCCGGGACGCCCTCGGCGGGCTTGGGCAGAAAGTTCATTACATAGACCCCGGTGGCCTGCATGAACAGATGCACGGTTGGGGGGAGGTGGACGCTGTCGGAGGTCACCACGTTGTAGTCGTCGATGTTGAACGTGAAGGCGAAGTTGTCGCCGCGCCAGCCTTCCACATCGAGCGGATTATGTTGGTAGAACAGCGTTGTCGGGCCGCCCTCGTGGACCAGCCGCACCTGGTACTCGTCGCGGCCGTCGTCGTCGATCGGCTCGGGTTCGGGGATGACGGCCTGTGAGGGGTCGAACGGGAAGTGCCGGCCCAGCGAACCCGGTGGCGGAACCCGGAACTCGTCGCTGGCCTCGATCATCAGCAACGTCGTCTCGGCTTCGGGGACGTGACGCCAGGTGCATGCCTTGGGCAGATACACCCAATCGCCGTCGCGGTAACGCAGTGGCCCGAACTCGGTCTCCAGCAGACCGGTGCCGTGGTGCACGAAGCACAGCAGATCGCCGTCGACGTGGCGGACGAAATACGGCATCGGCTCGTGGCGTCGGGACAACGAGATCCGGCAGTCCGGGTTGGTGAACATCAACAGCGGCCCGCCGTTGGCGTCGGTCGCGTCGCTGGGCTTTAGGTCGCTGGACAGCACGTCGAGGGGACGTAAGGGGCCCTCTGACCGGTAGGCAGTGGGGTCGTGGCGGCGGTACAGGTTCGCGGTCCGGCCGGTGAACCCGCCGCGGCCGAGTTCGTCGTCTTTCTGGCCCTCGAGGTCAGCGTGCAGTCGACGCGGCGTCTTGCCTTTGCGCAGGTGAATGAAGGATTCCATTACGACTCCAGGGTTGCGACGGCATCCGGGGCGGCAGAAACTGAAAGTGACATTACTTTTTCTTCTTGCGCGACACAAGGGTAGTTTGCGGTATTCGCGATGACTTCTCCGGTCGGGCGCAGTCTGTAGGGCATGACCAACGACACCATCACTGCCACGATCACGATCCCCGCAGCGGCCGACGCAGTATTCGGCGTACTGGCAGACCCCGCGATGCATGCCGCCATCGACGGGACCGGCTGGGTGAGAGACTCCCTCGACGGCAAGACGTTGACGGGGGACGGCCAGATCTTCCGGATCGCGATGTATCACGACAACCACCCCGCCAAGAACTACGAGATGGCCAACAAGGTGGTCGTGTTCGACCGCCCCCACGCGATCGCCTGGCAACCGGGCCAAGACGATGCAGGAGACGGGAACCCTTCATTCGGCGGCTGGATTTGGCGTTACGACATCGACGACGCAGGATCCGCTGAATCTCACGTCACGCTTACCTACGACTGGTCGGCGGTACCGCCCGAACTCCGTGAGCACATTCCATTCCCGCCGTTCGACCCGACGCACCTGGACAATTCGCTCAAGCATCTGTCCGACCTGGCCGCGGGGGCTGGAGCTTCCGCCGACGCTTAATCGTCTGCGACACCAACCGGCGTGTCGTCGCAGCCGCTTAAGTGTCGCAACGCGTTGGCCGCCGCACTGCGTCAATCCCGCACGCGCAGGACGACTTTTCCTTTCGCGGTGCGATTCTCCAGCGAGGCGATCGCGGCAGCGGCTTCCTCCAGCGGGTAGACCACCGGCTCGGGAGGAGGCAGCTGACCCGAGGCCAGCAGCCTCTCGAGGTCGGCCCACTGCTCGGTCAGGGCATCGGGGTGCGTGCCGGCCCAGGCGCCCCAGCCGACACCGACGACGTCAATGTTGTTCAGCAGCAGTCGGTTGACCTTCACGGTCGGGATCTCTCCGCCGGTGAAGCCGATGACCAGCAGCCGGCCGCCGGGCGCCAGCGAGCGCAGCGAATCGGTGAACCGGTCGCCGCCGACCGGATCGACCACGATGTCGACACCGCGGCCGTTCGTCAATTCCTTTGCGGCGTCCTTGAACCCGTCAGCCAGCACGACGTCGGTGGCACCCGCCGCCCGCGCGATATCTGCCTTGTCCTCGGTGCTGACCACCGCGATGACGCGTGACGCGCCCAACACCGACGCCAGTCGAAGCGTCGACGTACCGATCCCGCCGGCCGCGCCGTGCACCAACACCGTGTCGCCAGCCTGCAGCCGACCGCGGACGGTCAGGGCGAAGTACATGGTCAGGTCGTTGAACAGCAATCCCGCGCCGGCCGTGAAGCTCACGTTGTCCGGCAATTTGAACACCCGGTCGGGTGCCAGCACCGCGACTTCGGCCATACCGCCGGTCAGCATGGTCAGGCCGACCACGCGATCGCCAGGTTTCACGTTGGCATCCTTCGGCGCCGATCGGACCACACCGGCGATCTCGGCGCCCAACACGAACGGCGGATCCGGCCGGTACTGGTAGAGGCCTCGGGTCAGCAGCGCATCGGGGAAGGCCGCGCCCGCCGCGTGCACCTCAACGACCACGCCGTCGCCGGTCGGCTCATCGATCTCACTGACCTCGACCGCGTCTGGACCCTCGAGTCGGGTCAACTGTGCTGCGCGCATGCCACCTCCGTCGTCAGGCTGAACGTCGCTCGCGTTCGACGTTAGCCCCGCGGGATTCGGCCCTACGCATCGGCTGCGGCGCGATGCAACCTAGCCCCTGCGGCGCTTACCTTTTTTCGGTCGAGTCTCGTCTGCCAGCGCCAGGGCGAGCCCATTGACGATGAGCTCGAGACCGAAGTCGAATTCCTCGTCGAAGGGCACTGGCAGATGGTCTGCGACGGCGACGGTAGCCGGAAACTGGCCGGGATCGAGGTCGTGGAATATCCGGGCCAGGCTGGCGTCGTCGAGTCCATTGCGGCTGCCCGGGAGCTGTATGGCGAATCCCAAAACGTAGCGCGATAACAGCGCATACGAGCGGGCCGCCAGGTCGGGCGAGAATCCGCTCGCGAGCAGAAACGCGATCATTCGTTCGCGAGCCGCTAGCGCATTGGGCCCGACCGGCACGTTGCCCACCAGCAACGGAGTAACGTTCTGATGCTGCTCGAGCGCGTCAAACATGCTGTGAGCGGCGGCTTTACATGCCTCGGGCCACGGCAACGCGCTCAGCGCGGCCACGTCTACCTCGGCCGCACCGAACACCCGGTCGATCACGTGCGCGACGACGTCGGCCCGCCCGGCGAAATGCCGATACAAGGTGGCGGTGCCGGAATCCAGCCGCTGAGCGAGCGCTCGCATCGACAGCGACTCAGCGCCCTGCTCGTCGACGATCTCCAGTGCGGTCGAGACGATCCGATCGAGTGCGATCGCGGGACGGCCGGGGGAACGTCGTCGCTCCTGCTGTTCTGCCACGCAACCACTCCTGACCAGACGGCAATACCGGAAACACTGTAGCCATTATGCGTTGACGCGGGGCTACATTTATGGATACAGTGTATCCGTTATTAAAGATCTAGGAACGAGGAGGCTGAAAATGATGCTGTTACCTCTTGCGGAGGAGCCATTCACGGTTCCCACCGATCGCGACATGCTGCCTTCGGAGCGGCGCACCTTTGTGCGCACGCATCGCACCTGCGTCTACGGCTATCGCCGCTTGCACGATGGACCGGCCATGTCGATCGTGTATTACATCCCCACTGACGACGACGAGCTGCTGGTGTCCACGATGGCGCCGCGCGGTAAGGCCAAAGCCGTTGCCCGCGACGGCAAGGTGAGCCTTTGCGTGCTCGACGAGAACTGGCCATTCGCCTATCTGCAGGTCTACGCCGACGCCACGGTGGAACGGGACCGCGATCTCGTGGTCGACGTGATGATGGCCGTGGCTGGACGAATGTCGGGGGAACCGCTGCCCGACGAGGGCCGCCCGTTTGTCGAGGCGATGGCCGAGCAGGAGGACCGCGTGGTGGTGCGCTGCCGGCCGTACGCGACCTTCGCCCAGCCGCCGCGCCACCTGCACCGCAATGACCAGGAAGAGCAGATCACCCATTGGGTGTCGGCGACCGTGCCGTGGGACGCGGCGGACCCGGCCTAAGCCGTGAGTCGCCTTCTGCTGCATGGGGCCACGGTGATTACCATGTCCCCGAATCGGCCCGACGCAGAACGCGTCGACGTCCTGGTGGAGGACGATCGACTCGCGGGCATCGGCGAGTCGATCGATTCGGCCGGCGCTAAAACCGTTGACCTGTCGGGGCGCATCGTCATCCCCGGTTTGGTCAACGCGCACCTGCACACCTGGCAGAGCGCGCTGCGTCTGGCGGGTGCCGACTGGACGCTGCCGCAATACCTGCACCGCGTGCATGGCGAGATTGGTCCGCGATACACCCCCGACGATATCTACATCGGTAACCTGGCTGGGGCGCTGAATCAAATCAACTGCGGCACAACAACGCTTGGGGATTGGTGCCACAACAATTTATCGCCCGAGCACACCGACGCGGCAGTAGAAGCGCTTGACCGGTCCGGAATCCGTGCGGTTTTCTTGCACGGCACACCACATGGTGACCCGGATGCCGCGCAGTCGCTGAACGACGTCGATCGGCTGCTCGACAGCCCGGTCCTGGCACGAGACTTGCTGGACATTGGAATGGCCATCCGGGGCCCGCAGTACTCGACACCCGATGTGGCAGTGGCCGATCTGCGTGCCGCGGACGAGCGGAGCCTGATCGCCTCGATGCACCAGAGCGGTGGCCAGCCGGCGGACGCGTGGGAAGCCGTGCGCGCCGCGGATCTGTTAGGGCCTCGTAGCAACATCGTGCATGGCGCCGGACTGACCGACGAGTGGCTCACGACGCTTGCCGACCTGGGCGTCACCTTCACCTCCACACCGGAAAACGAGCTCGGTCAAGGTCATTGCGCACCGATTACCGGACGTCTCTTGGGACTCGGCAGGGCACCGTCGCTTGGCACGGACACCGAAACCGCGGTATCCGGCGGGGTTCTCACTGCAGCCCGGATCGCGTTGGCTCATCAGCGCGGCGTTGACCACGAGCGCGTGCGCCTCGAGACCGGCATGATGTCGACGACCGCGTCGGTCAGTAGCAAGCAAGCGCTGTCGTGGGCGACGGTTGAAGGGGCGCGAGCACTTGGCCTTGACGATCGGGTCGGCCGACTCGAGCCGGGCATGCAGGCAGATTTGGTGGTTATCGACGCTCGCTCGCTGAACCTCTGGCCGGCTCGCGACCCGATTGCCGCTGCGCTGCACGCCAGCCTCGCCAATGTCGAGGCGGTGATGATCGCGGGACGATGGCGAAAGCGCGACCACTCCCTGACTGATGTCGATCCCGACGAACTCAGAAGCAGACTGCTGGAATCCGAAGCGCGGTTGCTTATGCCGTATTCGTGAGCCGGCTGACGCCGCGCATCACGGATCGGCTGACGACGTGCCGGACCCGTTGCGCGGGTGACTGCGAAATGGGGTGCGGTGCAGCGCCGAGCCGGGGGAACAGCGCGAGGGCATTAGTGCGTTCGATAGCCGCCCGTGCACCGGTGTCGATTCCCGGAAAGGTCTCCAGCCCCGCCGCGAAAATCTTTCCGGCGACGGTGGGGGCAAACGGGAAGTCGGATCCGAACATGATGTGGCCAGGTTTGGCGAAGGCCAGCAAGGTCGGCAACGCAGCCGCGCTCGAGGACAGCGCGGTGTCGAAGTAGAAGCTCGCGAAGTCGTCGAGCACATCGGCGGGGCTGCGGCCGGTGTCAGCTGTGATCGCGACGGCCATTCGGTGACTGGCATAGGGTACGAACCCGCCGGCGTGGCTCAGGATGAAGCGGATGTTGGGGTATTTGCTTCGAATTCCATTGCGCACCAGCAAGTATGCGGCACGAGTGGTGTCGAGCAGGAAGTCCGCCGCGAACGGTGGGATGCCGGGCACGGTGGGACCCGGTAACTCGGCCGGATGGATGAACACCACCGCCGATCGTTCGTTGAGGGCGGCGAACAGCGACTCCTGGCCGTCCTCACCCAGATAGGTGCCAGCGTTGTTGGCCAGTAGCACAACACCGTCGGCGTGCAGATCGTCCAGTGATCGCACGACTTCCGCGACGGACTCATCCACATGTGGCAGCGCAACGGTGGCAAAAAATCCAAACCGGTCGGGATGTGCTGCTGTCAGTTCCACGGTGTAGTCGTTGAGGCCGCGCGCGAGCGCGGCCGCGTCGGCAGGGTTCGGCAAAAACGCCGTGCCAGGGGTGGACACCGACAAGATCGCGGTGCCGACGTCGAGGTCTGCCATCGCCTGCAACGATGCCTCGGGGCTCCACTCGGGCAGCTCTCGGCCGCCGGCCGCACTAAGCCCAGCCTGCTGCAACGCTTTTCGGTAATCAGGGGGGATCAGGTGGTGGTGGGTGTCGATGCGTAGCACGGTTTCGCCTCCTGTCAGTTGTCGGGGATGCCGGCATGAGCCAGCGCGGGCACGGTGTCTTCGCGCTGCAGCAGCGACCGGGCCGCGGTCTTGAACTGAGCCAGTTTCTCGACGACGGTCTGCCCCTGGCGGGTGTGTCCCCAGATGCTGATGCCCTGATACGTCGTTGGTTGCCAGGCCTTCTCGTCGACGACGATGGGATTCCACCCGACTTCCCATTCGAAGCCCGACGGTGTGACGGCGTAGTAGGACAGTTCGCGGTCGTTGGTGTGTTGACCAACGTCCAGTGCCAGTTGAAATCCGAGGTCTTTCACCCGTTGGTAAGACGCGATCATGTCGTCGAGGTCGGCAACCTGAATGTTGACGTGCTG
>NZ_DATNJW010000145.1:0-6806 GCF_035603715.1 Mycobacterium sp.
GCAAGGTACGCCACAACGGTGTTCCGCTGCGGTTGGGCGCCGCGGGCACCGACACCGTGGTCGAGGCCGAGGTTGCCGGGCCGTTGCGGTGCAGCCACTTCGACGCGTTCCGCTTCTTCACCCCGGATGCGGCGCCACGCAATGTGGGCTCGCCCAGCCACGCCACACAACAGGATTGGGAACAGCCTGGTTGCCTGCACGCAAACATGGATCTGTACAAATGGTCGCACAAGTTGAGCCCGCTGATCGACTCCGAGACGATGCTCGACTGCCTGGAGCTGGCTGCGGCTGCCCGTGAGATCGACATGCGGGCCAGCCCGTATGACCTGGCCGACTACGGATATACGCCGATCGCCGTCGAGGACGCGGCGGGCCGTGCCGAATATGTGCGTTGCCAGAAGGCCATCGCCACACGTGCCGAGCCGTTGCGAGCAGCGCTGCTGGCACGGTGTGACCTGCTGCTGCAGGCCGCCGGTTGCCGGTAATGGCGATGCTGGCCGGTAGGCTGACATTTGGTTTCGATTGGTAAGTGCGGAGGAAAAGATGACGGATCGCGTGTCGGTGGGGAACCTGCGCGTCGCTCAAGCGCTGTACGACTTTGTCAACACCGAGGCTTTGCCCGGCACCGACATAGACCCCGACAGCTTCTGGGCGGGCGTCGACAAGGTAGTCACCGACCTGCAGCCGCAGAACCAGGACCTGCTGGCGCGTCGCGATCAGCTGCAGGCTCAGATCGACAAGTGGCACCGCCAGCACGTCATCGAGCCGCTCGACCCCGAGGCATACCGCGAGTTCCTCACCGAGATCGGTTACCTGCAGCCAGAACCGGCTGATTTCACCATCACCACCGCGGGTGTCGACGATGAGATCACCACGACGGCAGGGCCGCAGCTGGTGGTGCCCGTGCTCAACGCGCGGTTTGCGTTGAACGCCGCCAACGCCCGATGGGGCTCGCTGTACGACGCGCTGTACGGCACCGACGTGATCCCGGAAAGCGACGGCGCCGAAAAGGGCACCAGCTACAACCGGGTTCGCGGCGACAAGGTGATCGCCTACGCCCGCAAATTCCTCGACGAGGCGGTTCCGCTGGCGTCGGGCTCGTGGACCGGTGCGACAGGGCTCAGTGTCGAAGACGGCCAGCTGCAGGTCGCGACCGCCGACGGTTCGGTCGGGCTGGCCAGCCCGGAGAAGTTCATCGGCTACACGGGCGAGCTCGGCTCCCCCGCCTGGTCGGTGCTGCTGGTCAACCACGGATTGCACATCGAGATCTTGGTCGACCCGGAATCGCCGATCGGCAAGACCGACGCCGCCGGCATCAAGGACGTCGTCCTGGAGTCGGCGATCACCACGATCATGGACTTCGAGGACTCGGTGGCAGCCGTCGACGCCGACGACAAGGTGCTGGGCTACCGCAACTGGCTCGGGCTGAACAAGGGTGACCTGTCCGAGGAGGTCGACAAGGGCGGCAAGACCATCCACCGCGTCCTCAACCAGGACCGCACCTACAAGACGCCCGCTGGCGGCGAGCTGACCCTGCCCGGCCGCAGCTTGCTGTTCGTCCGCAACGTCGGCCACCTGATGACCAACGACGCCATCGTCGTGAGCGACGGCAACGGTGCTGAACACGAGGTGTTCGAAGGCATCCAGGATGCGCTGTTCACCGGCCTGACCGCGATTCACGGCCTGAAGACCGGCGACGGCAACGGGCCGCTTACCAACAGCCGCACCGGGTCGATCTACATAGTCAAGCCGAAGATGCACGGGCCGGACGAGGTCGCGTTCACCTGCGAGCTGTTCAGCCGCGTCGAGGACGTCCTCGGCTTGCCGCAGGGCACGCTGAAGGTCGGCATCATGGACGAGGAGCGCCGCACCACGGTCAACCTCAGGGCGTGCATCAAGGCCGCCGCGGACCGGGTCGTGTTCATCAACACCGGTTTCCTGGACCGCACCGGCGACGAGATCCACACCTCGATGGAGGCGGGTCCGATGATCCGCAAGGGTGCGATGAAGAGCACCACCTGGATCAAGGCCTACGAGGACAACAACGTCGACACCGGGCTCGCCGCCGGCTTCAAGGGCAGGGCGCAGATCGGCAAGGGCATGTGGGCCATGACCGAGTTGATGGCCGACATGATGGAGCAGAAGATCGGCCAACCGAAGGCCGGCGCGACCACGGCGTGGGTGCCCTCGCCCACGGCGGCCACGCTGCACGCCATGCACTACCACTACGTGGATGTGGCTGCGGTGCAGGAAGAGCTCCAGGGCAAGAAGCGCGCCACCATCGACGAGCTGCTGACGGTCCCGCTGGCCAAGGAACTGGCCTGGGCGCCCGAGGAGATCCGCGAAGAGGTCGACAACAACTGTCAGTCGATCCTTGGTTACGTGGTGCGCTGGATCGACGCGGGTGTGGGCTGCTCGAAGGTGCCCGACATCCACAACGTCGCGCTGATGGAAGACCGCGCCACGCTGCGGATTTCCAGCCAGTTGTTGGCCAACTGGCTGCGGCATGGCGTCATCACCGAAGAGGATGTGCGCGCTAGCCTGGAGCGAATGGCTCCGCTGGTGGACGAGCAGAACGCCGGTGATTCCGGGTACCTGCCGATGGCTCCCAACTTTGACGACAGCATCGCATTCCTGGCCGCCCAGGAGCTGATCCTGGAGGGCGCGCAGCAACCGAGCGGGTACACCGAGCCGATTCTGCATCGGCGCCGGCGCGAATTTAAGGCCCGCGCCCATGAGTGAGGTCTGTCCGGGGAGTATCGACTAGCCCCATGACTAGACGTTGCAGGCACCTCCGGCGCCCAGGAGAGGACCGGCATGGGTAGGCACAGAGCTCCTGATGACGACGACGAACCGGCCGACGAATCGTCGGACGACTATCCCGGGCCGGAGGACTTCGGGGACGCCGGCGCCGATCGCGAACCAGGGAATTTCCCGTCCGACGAACCTCCCTACACCGATTCGTTCTCCGCACCGCGTTATCCGACTCGGCCGCCTGAGGAATTCGACGACGACTTTGACGACCACCGAGGGTTTTTCGACTTCGACGACCCCGCTGACGACCACCGCGACGACATCGCCCGCCCGGAGCAACCCGAACGGGACCTGCCCCCCGCCGACCTTGATCCGCCGGACGACTTCCCCGGCTTCCCGCGACGCGAGCAGGGGCCCCCGCCCCCGCCGTCTCAGACCGGCGGGCATCGAGGCCTGCCTGGGTTTGGTGGTGGTCACCGCAACGAGGCCGGCCGACGCGGCGTCAGCATCGGGGTGATTGCCGCCCTGATCACTGTCGTCGTCGTGGTCGGCGTAATCATCCTGTGGCGTTTCTTCGGCGACGCGTTATCCAACCGCTCGCACAGCGCGCGATGCGTCGGCGATAAACAGCCCGTCGCCGTCATCGCCGATCCGTCGATCACCGACCAGGTGCAGCATCTCGCCGAGCGCTTCAACTCGATTGCCGCACCGGTCGGCGATCACTGCGTCTCCGTCGGCGTTAAATCCGCCGGCTCCGACGCGGTCGTTGACGGCTTCATCGGGAAATGGCCGGCAGAGCTGGGCCAACGACCGGCGCTGTGGATTCCCGGCAGCTCGATATCGGCCGCGCGGCTGACCGCGGCGGCGGGCAAGGAGACTGTTACCGACAGCCGGTCGCTGGTCACCTCGCCGGTGGTGCTCGCCGTGCGACCCGAGCTTCAAAAAGCGCTCGCCGATCAGAAGTGGGCGACGCTGCCCGAGCTGCAGACCAAGCCGGACTCGTTGGCGGCATTGAAGCTGCCGGCGTGGGGTTCGCTGCGTCTGGCGCTGCCACTCGGCGGCAACAGCGACGCGGCATACCTCGCCGGCGAGGCGGTGGCGGCGGCATCCGTGCCGCAAGGTGCGCCGCCGACCGATGGCAGCGGCGCCGTGCGAACACTGATCGGCGGCCAGCCCAAGCTCGCCAACAACTCGCTGGACGAGGCGATGAAAGCGCTGCTGACGTCCGGCGATGCGGCGACTGCGCCGGTGCATGCCGTGGTCACGACCGAACAGCAACTGTTCGCCCGCGGCCAGTCGTTGCCCGACGCGGGTAGCGCGCTGAACTCGTGGCTTCCGCCGGGCCCGGCCGCGGTCGCCGACTACCCCACTGTGCTGCTCAGCGGGTCGTGGCTGTCGCAGGAGCAGGTGACGGCGGCCAGCGAGTTCGCCCGGTTCATGCACAAACCCGATCAACTCGCCGAGCTGGCCAAATCCGGTTTCCGCGCCGAGGGCAACAAGTCACCGAAGAGCGATGTCACCAGCTTCCCGGCGCTGCCGTCGACGCTGTCGGTCGGCGACGACGGAACGCGCGCGGCCCTGGCTAACGTGGTGTCGGCGCCGGCGAGCTCACCGGCGGCGATCATCATGCTCGAGCAGTCGATGGTCACCGAAGAGGGCGACAGGACCCGGCTGGGCAACGTGGTCACCGCGCTGGACGACCGCATCAAGTCGCTGTCGCCGAGCGCCGTGATCGGGCTCTGGACCTTCGATGGCAAGGAGGGTCGCTCGGAGGTGTCGGCCGGGCCGCTGAGCGATCAGGTCGACGGCAAGCCGCGGTCGGAGGTGTTGCTGGCGGCGCTGGATCGACAGCACGCCACGTCAGGCGGGGCGGTGTCGTTCACCACGCTGCGGCTGATTTACCAGAACGCGCTGGCCAATTTCCATGCCGGACAGACGAATTCGGTGCTGGTGATCACGGCCGGGCCGCACACCGATCAGAGTCTCGGCGGCGAAGGATTGCAAGAATTCATCAAGCAGAGCGCCGATCCGGCCAAGCCGGTGGCGGTCAACGTCATCGACTTCGGGTCCGACTCCGATCGGGCGACCTGGGAGGCTGTCGCGAAGTTGTCCGGCGGCAGCTATCAGAACCTCGCCACCTCGGCGTCGCCGGACCTGGCCACCGCGATAACCAAGTTCCTGAGCTGACCCGCTCGTTATCGGCATCCGCGGCAAACGTCTTCGGTCGATCCGCTCCGCGGGCGGACAGTGCTCCTGTGAAGGAGTATCGAAACGGCTCAGCTTATTTTCGATCGATCAGTGACCCAACTGGGCGTCCCTGCATGTCAATGCCCGACGCCCACAACAACATGATCTCCTTTGTGAACTCCGCGCTGTTCTGACAAATCGGACAGATGTGTGACCGGCATCGATTACAACGCGCTGAGCTGGGGGCGTTGCGGACCTTCCTGCGAGCCACGGCGGTCACCGGATCAAAGGTCGAGCGAATCGGACGAAAAGTCCAAGGGGCAGACGCGGGCCGCGCCGACCGGTTAGCTGTTAGCCGCCCATCTTCGCGCCATCCGCACTCACCGCCGGGCGTTCGGCGCCTCAGCCGACCGTTCGATAGTCCGGTAGACCGGAAGAAAATTCCGGATATACGGACAACTCCGGCTTTATTGGGCACACGGGCAATTTTTCGCTGTTTCTTATCTGAATTTCAGGTAGAGTGCCGTCAGCCCTGTGAGGTGCGTCACAGCAATCAGGAGGATGGATCGTTATGCAACAAGCGCTTCGCCCCTACGCCACCGCTGGTATAGCCCTCGTGGGCGCCAGCATGATCGCTGTTACTCCGACGGTGGTGCCGCCCCCGACTCCGCAGGTGCGGTCGGTGAAACTGGTCGACGCTTGGTCGGACCTGATCAGCAACACGACGGCCAACATTGACAGCATCGTCAGCAATGCCAGCTCGTCAGACATCACGCAACTTTTTAACGAGCTCGTCACCAACCCGTTCGGCGTGATTGAAGCGTTGGCGAACTTCGACCCGACCGTCACCACGGACCTCACGTCGCTTCCCGCCACGATCTCGGTGGAATTGCCGCCGGGGCTCGAGCTCGCGATCGCCGGCCTCGGGGCGACGGGCGCAACGCTCACCACGCTCGAGACCGTTGCCCAACAGCTGCAGACCGACCCGTCGTTGAGCAACATCTCCGAGGGTCTGGCCACCGTCCTGAACTCCTACCTCAACGGCGCGCAAGAAGTCAGCCTGCTGGACGGCGCCATCACGATTCCGCTCTACAACGGCCTGCTGGCCCCAGAAACATCCGCGAACATCGACATCAACCTGACCAGCCTGATCGACGCGCTGGGCCTGGGCAACACGCCCCTGACCGACCTCGACCTCAGCAACTTGTTGAGCCAGCTCGGGCTGGGTGACCTGAACTTGGGTCAGTTGTTCGACGACCTGGGGCTCGGCGACCAGGGCCTGGGCACACTGCTTGCCAACCTGACCGATCCGATAACCACGCTGGGCGGTTTGTTGAATCTGCTCGGCCTCAATGACCTTGGTTTGGGCAACCTCGACCTGACGAACATTTTGAGCACTCTGGGTCTGGACGTGAACCTGAGCAGCCTGAGCCTGAACACTGTGCTGAGCGCGTTCCACATCGACGGAACGATCACAACAGGTCTGTCCGGTCTGTTGAACGAGTTGTTGGGTTCTGATGCTTTCACCTCGGAAGGGCTGGGTTCAGTCATCGCGACGCTGCCGACCAGCTTGATCGACGGCGTCTTGGGCCCGCTGAATACCACCCTCGGCACGCTGCTGGACCCGCTCCTGAGTGTCCCGGGCCTCGGGACTCTGCTTACTCAGGCCTTGAGCGACGCCGGCCTGAACCTCGACAGCCTCTTGGATGCCAGCAACCTCGAGGCCGCATTGGACCACGTCACCATCGCCGACTTGTTGGGCACCGGTCCAAGCATCGATGAGAGTGTTAGCAGCCTGCTCGCCGCACTTGGCGTCTCCGTTCCGACCGATCTGTCTATCGCCAATATCCTGGAAGGCCTGGGCG
>NZ_DATNJW010000146.1:0-2538 GCF_035603715.1 Mycobacterium sp.
ATCCTGGCGGCGGCCAAGGACTCCGGCGCCGAGCCAACTAGCCCGCCGGCGACCAGCACAGCCGCCAGCCCCGCGAAGATGTAGTGCTTCATGGCCCCTTTTCCTCCACATCGCCGCCGGCAATGAAACTACTAGTTCTCCTGCGATCGGGGGGCCATTAGTCAGGTAATCGCGGTAGCGGCATGATGGGATCGGGATCGACGCTGAATCCCACAGGGGTTGACCTCAAGAAGGACCGGACGTGACGCGCCTGCTGATCGCTAACCGCGGTGAGATCGCGCTCCGAATCATCCGCACGGCAACCGAGTTGGAGCTCGACACGGTCGCCGTCTACGCCGAGGACGATGCCGACAGCCCGCACGTGCACGCGGCTACCGAAGCGATCGCTCTGTCCGGCGCCGGACCGGCCGCATACCTCGACCACGCAGCGATCCTGGCGGCGGCCAAGGACTCCGCCGCCGAGCTGATCCATCCCGGTTACGGGTTCCTCAGCGAACACCCCGGTTTCGCGCAGGCGTGTGCGGCAGTCGGATACACCTTCGTCGGGCCCGACGCCGCCGCGCTCGAACTGTTCGGCAACAAGTCGGCGGCCCGGCGCGCGGCGACAGCGGCCGGCGTGCCGGTACTGCCGGCCACCGAAGGGCCCAGCAGCGTCGACGATATCCGCGCCTTCGCCGCCGCCCACGACGGCGCGATCGTGATCAAAGCGCTTGCCGGCGGTGGCGGTCGCGGCATGCGAATAGTGCGCAGCGCCGACCAGATTGACGAGGCCTACCGGCAGTGCGCCGCAGAGGCGCAACTGGGCTTCGGTGATCCGGCGCTCTTTGCCGAGGCGCATCTGGCCGACGCACGGCATATCGAGGTGCAGATTGTCGCAATACCGTCACGCGCGCTCGCGCTGGGCGACCGGGACTGCAGCATTCAGCGCCGCCACCAGAAGTTGATCGAAATCGCGCCGGCACAGGGCATTTCGCCAGCACTACGTGGTGAACTGCACCGGGCAGCGGCTCGGCTGTGCGCGCAGGCGGATTACCGTGGAATCGCCACCGTCGAGTTTCTGGTGACCGGTGAGCAGTTCGTCTTCCTCGAGGTCAACCCGCGGATCCAGGTGGAGCACACGGTGACCGAAGAAGTCACCGGCGTCGACCTGGTAGCAGTGCAGTTGAGAATCGCCCAGGGCGCGTCGTTTCACCAGCTGAGGTTGCCGGCCGGGATCGTCGCCGACGGCGGCGAAGTCGTCGGTGGGCTCGCCGCGGTCCGCGGTATCGCGATCCAGACGCGGGTCAACATGGAGACCATGGAGGCAGACGGGTCAGTCCTGCCCACCGCAGGCACCCTCACGGTGTTTTCGCCACCCAGCGGACCCGGCGTGCGGGTCGACACCTTCGGGCGTCCCGGACTGACACCGAGCCCACGCTATGACTCGTTGCTGGCCAAAGTGATCACCCGGGTACGCGGATCGTCGTTCACCGCCGCGGTGCGCAAGGCGCAGACGGCCTTGGACGAATTCAATATCGAAGGAATCCGCACCAACGCCGGATTCCTACGGGAAGTGCTGTCGCACAGCCATGTTCACTCCGGCCCGGTCACCACCGACTTTATCGACAACAACCTTTCTGCCTTCGTCGTCGCCGCGCAGTCTCGCCGTCACGAGCCCCGACTCGCGCCGCTGGAGCTGTACCCGGGGGAGGAAGTGCTGCGGGCGCAGCTGGCCGGCACCGTCATCGAGGTTGCGGCCGAGGGAGCCGACTTTCCCCCGGGCGCGCCACTGGCAGTGCTCGAGGCCATGAAAATGCAACATGTGCTCACCGCGCCGGACGCGGTGCGCACGGTCCGGGCTTTGGTGACGGCCGGGCAGGTGGTCGGCACCGGAGACCCCGTGGTGGTGTTCAGCCGCACCGGCGACAACGCCGGCGCCGGCGATGTCGCCGCTCTCGACCTGGACCGAGACCGTGACGACCTCGAGGAAGTCCGTCGCCGGCATCTGCTCACCCTCGACGAGGGCCGAGCGAAGGCGATTGCCAAGCGGCACAACCAGAATCGTCGCACCGCCCGCGAGAACATCGCCGACCTGGTCGACCCCGGAAGCTTCGTGGAGTACGGCGCGCTGGCGGTCGCCGCGCAGCGCAGCCGGCGCTCGGAGGACGATCTGATCGCCAACACTCCGGCCGACGGCTTGGTCGCGGGGGTGGCGAGAATCGGTGGCGTCGAGACCGCCGTGCTGTCGTATGACTACACCGTGCTCGCCGGCACGCAGGGCATGCGCAACCACGCCAAAACCGATCGGGTCTTCGAGCTGGCCGCCCGCAGAAAGCTGCCGGTGGTGTTGTTCGCCGAAGGCGGCGGTGGCCGGCCAGGCGACACCGATGTTGCCAGCGTGGCCGGCCTCGACGTGCCGACGTTCCGTACCCTTGGCACCCTCAGCGGGCAGGTGCCGCTGGTGTCAATCGTGTCCGGACGCTGCTTCGCCGGCAACGCCGCGCTGGCCGGCACCTGCGACGTCATCATCGCGACCCCCGAGGCCAACATCGGCATGGG
>NZ_DATNJW010000147.1:0-24372 GCF_035603715.1 Mycobacterium sp.
CTTCTCGTCGAGGTGCTTGGGCAGGCGGTAGACCTCGTTGTCGTACTCGTCGTTCTTGGTCCACAGCTCGATCTGCGCGATGACCTGGTTGGAGAAGCTGTTGCTCATCACGAACGACGGGTGTCCGGTGGCGTTACCGAGGTTCAGCAGCCGGCCCTCGGACAGCACGATGATCGACTTGCCGGTGTCCCCGAAGGTCCACAGGTCGACCTGCGGGCGGATGTTGACCTTGGTGGCACCCGACTTCTCCAGCCGCGCGATCTGGATCTCGTTGTCGAAGTGGCCGATGTTGCCCAGGATCGCCTTGTCCTTCATCGCCTTCATGTGCTCGAGGGTGATGATGTCCTTGTTGCCGGTGGTGGTGATGACGATGTCAGCCTCGCCGATCACGTCCTCCACCCGCTTGACGTCGTAGCCCTCCATCAGCGCCTGCAGCGCGTTGATCGGGTCGATCTCGGTGACGGTCACCCGCGCGCCCTGGCCGGCCAGCGAGTCCACCGAGCCCTTGCCGACGTCGCCGTAGCCGCAGATCAGCACCTTCTTGCCGCCGATCAGCACGTCGGTGCCGCGGTTGATGCCGTCGATCAGCGAGTGGCGGCAGCCGTACTTGTTGTCGAACTTCGACTTGGTCACCGAGTCGTTGACGTTGATCGCCGGGAAGGCGAGGTCGCCGGCCGCGGCGAACTGGTAGAGCCGCAGCACGCCGGTGGTGGTCTCCTCGGAGACGCCCTTGATCGACGCGGCGATCTTGGTCCACTTGTCCTTGTCGGTCTCGAAGCGCTTACGCAGCAGGCTCAGGAACACCCGGTGCTCAGCGGAGTCGTCTTCCTCATCGGGCGGCACCACGCCGGCCTTCTCGTACTGAGCGCCACGCAGCACCAGCATGGTGGCGTCGCCACCGTCGTCCAAGATCAGGTTGGCCGGCTCATCGGGCCAGGTCAGAACCTGCTCGGCGGCCCACCAGTACTCCTCGAGGGTCTCGCCCTTCCACGCGTACACCGGAACACCCTGCGGCTTCTCGGGGGTGCCGTGCGGGCCGACGACCACCGCGGCGGCGGCGTGGTCCTGGGTGGAGAAGATGTTGCAGGAGGCCCAACGGACCTCGGCGCCCAGCGCCGTGAGCGTCTCGATCAGCACCGCGGTCTGCACCGTCATGTGCAGCGAACCCGAGATCCGGGCCCCCTTGAGCGGCTGGACGTCGTGGTATTCGCGGCGCAGCGACATCAGACCCGGCATTTCCTGCTCGGAGAGCTCGATATCGCGACGGCCGTAGTCGGCCAGCGACAGGTCGGCCACCTTGAAGTCGAGCCCGTTCACCACGTCGGGGGTCAGCTGCTGTTCGGTCGTCGTCATCTACTACTCATTTCTTCGGTCAACTAATTAGCTTGGTTACATATTAGTCGCGCCGCGCCCGCGGCTGCGACACAGGTTCAGTCGGATTCCACAAGCCTATTAGTTGGCTTCGCCCGGCTCGCCGGTGGTACCACCCCGGGCCTCCGCGTCGAAGTCCTCCCGCAACACGCCGTACCGCTCGGCCGCCGGCGTCATGAGTCGTGCCAGGTCAGCGGCTACGTCATGGTCGGACTCCGGCGGCATCGACACGTAGCTCATGGCCAGCCGGACGATGGCGCGCGCGATCATTCCGGAGTCTTCCTCGCTGGCGCGCATCCAGCTGTGCATGAACGACGACGTCAGGCGGGCCGAGCAGTGCGTGATGGTCGGCCCGCTGTCGGTGGTGATGATCTGCAGCAGGTCGGGTTTGGCCACCCCGGTCAGCAGCGATATCACCAGCGGATCGGCGGCCGAGTCGGCGAAGAACGCCCGAAAGCCTTGCAGGAAGGCCGCATAGACCTCGCCGACGTTGGCGTAGATGGCGTCTTCGACGGCATCCACCAGCCGGTCGGCCAGCCGTAGCGCGTAGCCCTGGGCCAGGCCGTGCCGCGATCCGAATTCGTTGTAGATGGTCTGCCGGCTGATGCCCGCGGCGCGGGCCACGTCGGCCAGCGTGATCGCCGACCAGTCCCGGCTACCCAGTAGCTCGCGCATCGCGTCGAGCACCGAATCACGCAGAAGGGCCCGCGACGCCTCGGCGTACGGGACCCTTCGCATACGCGCGACCCTAACGCCTGTCGCGCCACTCCTGTGTAACGCGGCGCTCGGCATGGTCGCGCTGGTGGCTGTCACGAGCGGGCGACTTCCACCATTTCGAAGTCCGACTTCGCCGCGCCGCAGTCCGGGCAACTCCAGTCTTCGGGGATGTCGTCCCAGCGGGTGCCGGGCGCGATGCCGTCCTCCGGCCACCCCTTGGCCTCGTCGTATTCGAAGCCGCACTGCACGCAGACGAACAGTTTGTAGTCGCTCATTTCCTTACCTCCAGAATTTCGAAGTCGGGCTTTTCACGTACAGCGCAGTCCGGGCAGCCCCAGTCCTCGGGAAGGTCGTCCCACCGGGTTCCCGCCGGGAATCCTTCCCGCACAGCGCCATTGGATTCTTCGTAGACGTAGTCGCAGCCTGGGCAGCGGTAGGCGGACATCAGGCCGCGGCTCCGTAGCGGGCCAGCATCTTCTCGCGCAGGCGTGGTTGCACATTGACCCGGGTGATGTCGCCGCCGTAGTGCGCCAGCACCCGGTGGTCCATCAGCCTGCGCCATAGCGGCGGGAAGTAGGTCAACCCGATCAGCGCCGCGTAACCGCTCGGCAGGTTCGGCGCCCCGTCCATGCTGCGCAGCGTCTGGTAGCGCCGGGTCGGGTTGGCGTGGTGATCACTGTGCCGCTGCAGGTGGTACAGGAACAGGTTGGTGACGATGTGGTCGGAATTCCAGCTGTGCTCCGGCGTGCAGCGCTCGTACCGGCCGTTGTCGTTCTTGAGCCGCAACAGGCCATAGTGCTCGAGGTAGTTGACCGACTCCAGCAGGCTGAAGCCGAAGACCGCCTGGACGATCAGGAACGGGATCAGCGCCGGGCCGAACACCGCGATCAACACGCCCCACAGCACCACGGTCAACAGCCAGGCATTGATGACGTCATTGGACAGATAGGTCTTGGGGTTCCACGGGTTGCCGCCCTGTCGGCGCACCCGCTGAGCCTCCAGCCGCCAGGCCGACTTCGCACTACCAAAGACGCTGCGCGGCAAGAACTCCCAGAAGGTCTCGCCGAACCGGGCCGACGCGGGGTCTTCCGGTGTCGCCACCCGGACGTGGTGGCCGCGGTTGTGCTCGATGTAGAAGTGGCCATAGCCGGTCTGCGCGAGGGTGATCTTGGACAGCCAGCGCTCCAGCTCGTCCTTCTTGTGCCCCATCTCGTGAGCGGTGTTGATGCCGACGCCGCCCAGCGCGCCCACCGACAACGCGAGACCGATCTTGGCCGGCCAGCTCAACGGCCCGTCGTAGCCCAGCCAGCTCAGGTTCGACGCGGTGAACAGGTACGCGCCGAGGATCAGGCTGACGAACTGGAACGGGATGAAGGCGTAGGTGCAGTACCGGTAGTACTTGTCGTTCTCCAGCCACTCCATCACCTCGTCGGGAGGGTTCTGCCCGTCGGCGCCGAACCGTAGGTCAAGGGCCGGCAGCAGGATGTAGAGCAGGATCGGTCCGATCCAGAACAGCACCTGTGATGCGGTCTGCCAGCCGGCCTGATTCATTGCCCAGACGAACGGCAGGATCGTCAACAGCAGCGTCGGGACGATCAGTCCCATCAGCCACAAGTAGCGCTTCTTGTCCTGCCACACCCTTGCGTTCGGACCTAATGCCGCGGTCATATCGCCAACCTCCTTGTGAGCCATAACACCCTTGAGATTGGACATTAGCGCGCTCTGCGTCCTTTGTCTAGACACAGAGCCTATGTTTGTAAAGCGTTGTGGATGACGCGGGCGTCAGCCGCCTACCCGCGCGCTGGCATCACGGCTGGCCAGAACCGATTTTCGGCGTCCATAGCCCAGGTAGATGAAAACCCCGGCGAACATCCACACGCCGAATCGAATCCAGGTCACGACGGTCAGGTTGACCATCAGCCAGACACACGCGCACACCGAGGCGATCGGCAGCAGCGGCACCATCGGCGCGCGAAACCCGCGTGGCAGGTCCGGACGGCTGCGGCGGAGCATGATGACGCCGGCGGAGACCAACAGGAACGCGAACAAGGTGCCGACGTTGACCATTTCCTCGAGCTTGTCCGCCGGAAATGCCGAGGCGGTGGCGCCAACCAGCAACGCAACCAGCACCGTGACGCGCACCGGGGTGCCGTGCGAACCGGTCTTGGCGAGCTGGCGCGGCAACAATCCATCGCGTGCCATGGCGAACAGCACCCGGCATCCACCGAGCAAAAGCACCATCACCACCGTGGTCAGGCCGGCCAGCGCGCCGATCGAGATGATCCCGGAGGCCCACTGCACGCCGTTCGCGGCGAAGGCGGTGGCGAGGTTGGCGTGACGACCGCCGGAAGTGGTCTTCAGCTGCGTGTAGGAGACCATGCCGGACAGCACCACTGACACCGCCACGTAGAGCACGGTCACGATGCCCAACGTGGCCAGGATCCCGCGAGGGACATCGCGCTGCGGGTTCTTGGTCTCCTCGGCCATCGTGGCCACGATGTCGAAACCGATGAACGCGAAGAACACGATCGAGGCCCCGGCGAGCACGCCGTACCAGCCGTAATGGCTGCCGTGCGCGCCGGTGAGCAGCGACAGCAATGACTGGTCGACCCCGCCGCCGGCGTTGCCGGCCTCGGGCGGCGGAATGAACGGCGAGTAGTTCGCGGCCTTGATGTAGAAGGCGCCGACGACGATAACCAGCACCACCACCGCGACCTTGATCGCGGTGACCACCATCGAGAATTGCGACGACAACTTGGTGCCAAGAGCGAGCAGGGTGGCCACCAGCGCAACGATCACCAACGCGCCCCAGTCCAGCGTCAGCGGCCCGACATTGATTGTGCCACTGGCCAATCCGAGCACCGTTTGCAGGTAACTGGACCAGCCCTTGGCGACGACGGCGCCGCCGATCGCCAGTTCCAGGACGAGGTTCCAGCCGATGGTCCAGGCCACGAATTCGCCGAAGGTGGCGTAGGAGAACGTGTAGGCGCTGCCCGCCACGGGCAGCATCGAGGCGAATTCGGCGTAACACAGTGCGGCCAGCCCGCAGGTGATCGCCGCGATGACAAACGAGATCCAGATCGCCGGCCCGGTGATGTCACCCGCGGTAGAGGCGGTGACGGTGAAAATGCCGGCCCCGATCACTACCGACACCCCGAACACGCACAGATGCCACCAGCTCAAGTCCTTGCGCAGCTGGGTATCCGGGTCGTCGGTGTCGGCAATCGATTGTTCGATCGATTTGGTGCGCCAGCGGTCAGCCATGGTCCCGGACAGTACCGAGTACGGTGGCCAGATGGGTGGGGAGAATTCCCGGGGGCACGCCGTAGTTATCGGCGCCAGCATCGCCGGATTGTGCGCGGCGCGGGTGCTGTCCGACTTCTACGACCGGGTAACGGTGTTCGAGCGCGACGAGCTGCCGGCCACCCCCAGCAACCGCACCGCCGTCCCGCAGGGCCGTCACGTTCATCTGCTGATGGCACGCGGCGCGATGGAATTCGACGGGTTGTTCCCCGGTCTGCTTGACGGCATGGTGGCCGCCGGCGTCCCCATCCTGGAGAACCGGCCGGACTGCATCCACTTCGGCGCGGCCGGCCACGTGCTGGGCACCGGACACACACTGCGCGATCAGTTCACCGCCTACGTGCCCAGCCGCCCGCAGCTGGAATGGCAGATCCGGAGCCGGGTATGCGACATCGCCAACGTCGACATCCAGCACCGCTCGGTGGCCCAACCGCGTTTCGACTTCGATGCCCAGCGGGTGACCGGGGTGTTGCTGGACAGCGATGCCGACGAGCCCGACTTCATCGCCGCCGACCTGGTCGTCGACGCGGCCGGCCGCGGCACCCGGCTGCCGGTGTGGCTGGAGCAGTGGGGATTTCAGCGTCCGCCCGAGAAGACGGTCGACGTGGGCATCGGCTATGCGTCGCACCAGCTTCGGCTTCCCGACGGCGGGATCCGTGAGCGGGTGATCGTTGCCGGCGCGTCGCGGGAGCAGCCGCTCGGACTGGGCCTACTCGGCTACGAGGATGGCACCTGGACACTGACAACCTTTGGCGTCGCGAAAGTCGAACCGCCGCATACCTTTTCCGAAATGCTGGCGTTGGCCAACACGCTGCTTCCCGAACGGATCGCCACCGCGCTGCAGCAGGCCGAGCCCGTCGGCGAGGTGGCTTTCCACCGCTACCCCGTCAGCCGGTGGCGCCGGTACCACGAGCTGGAGCGGTTTCCGGCCGGGATTCTCCCGCTGGGCGACGCGGTGGCCAGTTTCGACCCGACCTACGGCCAGGGTATGACGATGACCTCGCTGCAGGCCGGTCACCTGCGCCGAGCGCTGGCCGGGGGTGCGGGCGAAGACCTGGCGCGCAGGGTGAACCGGGCCACCGCCAAGTCGACGTATCCGGTGTGGATGATGACGGCGATCGGCGACCACACCTTCCACCACGCGACCGGGGACAAGCCGTGGTGGTTCGGCCCGGTCGGCAGTCTGTTCGACCAGTTCCTCGGCGCCGCCGAGACCGATCCTGTTCTGGCCGAATGGTTTTTGCGCCGGTTCTCGTTGCTGGACAGCCTTTACATGGTCCCGTCGGCGAGGCTGGTCGGCCGCACCATTCGGCACAACATGCGACTCTGGCGCGCCGAGCGTCGAGCTGGCCGGCCAGAACGCCGCGGCGCGCTGGCGCCGCACTAGTCACAGGCCGACGGTAGCCCGGAAGATCTTCGTCGGCTCGTGCGCGACCAGCCGGATGGGACCGTCGTCGGCGGCCACCCAGGCGGCGGCGCCACGCGTGAGCGTCAGCGCCCCGGCCTTGCCGTGCACCGCCGTCGCACCCTCGACGCACAGTAGGATCTGCGGACCGTCGTGCCGCGACGGCGCATCGACTTCGTGGCCGATCTGGTCGTCACCCAACGTGAGCATGGACGCCGCGAACTCCACGGTGGGCGTGTCGTAGAACGACGCCAGTCCATCCGGATGTGTCTGGGCACGCAGTTGAGATTCGGTGGTCGGGTTGAAGTTCAGGACTCGCAGCAGCTCGGGAACGTCGACGTGCTTGGGGGTCAGGCCACCCCGTAACACGTTGTCGGAGTTGGCCATTACCTCTAGGCCGACGCCGCGTAAGTAGGCGTGCAGATTGCCGGCCGACAAGAAGATCCCCTCGCCTGGACCGAGCGTTATCCGGTTGAGTAGCAGCGCGGCCAGCACGCCGGCGTCGCCGGGATAGCGCTCGCCCAGCTCCAGCACCGTCTTGGCTACTGCCGCGAATTCCGTTGCGCCCGAACTCAAGTAGTTGATGGCGCCATCCAGTACCGCAGTCACCAGCACGTCGACGTCGGGCTGCGGGGCGGTGATCCAGGTGGTGAACAGGGCCCGCAGTCCGTCGGCGTCGGATTGGTCGTTCAGCAAATCGATGAACGGATCCAGGTCGGACACCGCCAGGGCCCGCAGCAGCTCGATGGTGTGGGCCGCGGGACGGAAGCCGGCCAGCGCCTCGAATGGCTGCAGCGCCACCAACAACTCGGGCTTGTGGCTGGAGTCGCGGTAGTTACGCACCGGCGAGTTCACCGGGATGCCGAGGCGTTCCTCGCGCCGGTACCCCTCGGCGGCTTGCTCGGAACTGGGGTGCGCCTGCAGCGACAGCGGCTCCTCGGCCGCCAGCACCTTGAGCAGGAACGGCAGCGCATCGCCGAACCGGGCCCGGGCCGCGGCGCCGAGCTGGCCTTCGGGATCAGCGAGCACCGCCTGCAACAGCGAGACTTCGCCATCGGGCTCTTCGAGGAAGGCGGGGTCGCCCGGGTTTGCCCCGAGCCACAGCTCGGCTTCGGGATGGGCGGCCGGTACTGGGCGACCAGTGAACTCCGCGATGGCGGTCCGTGACCCCCACGCGTACGTCCGTATCGCTCCACGTAGCAACCGCACTGTCTATAACCTCAGACCCAGTTATCCCCGCACCAGCCGCAAATAAACCGCAGCCATCTCCAGTCGGACAGCCAATATAGCCAGCTGCTGCTCCACCCGTTGTGCGCCGGGCAGGGCGCGGCGGCCATCCAGCAGATCAGGCACATCCTCGGCACCGACCATGTCCACGTCGTCGAACTGGGCGATCCGCGACGCCACCACAGTCCGCTCGGCATCCAGCGTCAACGCCAGCACCCGAAGCCGCTCGGCGATCGGCCCGTCGATCTCCTCGTCGTGGAACAACGACTCCGTCGGGTCGGCGTACCCCGACCCCGCCCCCGCACCCAGCGCAATCAGCGCGTCCGCCAGACCGGCGGGCGCGGCCACCTCGTGCGCGATCCTCAGCAGAACCGCGCACCCGTGTCGGGCCAGCATCAGCGTCGCGGCACAGTCCCCGGCCAGCACCACCCGGCGCCGCGACATGCGCTCGACCAGCGCCTTGGCCGGATTGGTGAACACTTCGCGGCTGGCACTGTTACGCAGCGCTTCGGCGTCCAGTTCGTCGGCCAATACGGCGAGGTCCACCCGCATCTTGGGATCGACACTTTGCAGGACAGCCAGCCCCACGGCCAGGTATCGGCACAGACCGAACCCGTCGGCGACCGGCAGCCGCGGATCCAAGACCGCCGCCCGGCCGGCCGTGGCATCACGCAGCGGGCCGTCGTACGGCGCCGCGACCACCACCCGCGCGCCGCGGCGCACCGCGCTCGCGGCAGCTCCGACCAGTGCCGGATCGCCAGGGTCGTCGCCCGCCACGATCAGCATGTCCAGCGCGCCGATCCACGGCGGCGCCTCGGCGGCGATCACTATCGGCGTGGGTGCACCACCTGACGTCGCGGCCAGCATGGTGCCCGCGGTCTCCGCAGTACCCCGTCCGGCAACCCAGATGACGGTGCGCGGGAGATCACCACCCAGCGAGTCCAAGGCACCCTCATCGAGTGCGGCGGCGACCGCGCGGACATGCGCGCCGCCCATCGATGCCGCCCGCAGCAGTCCCTCGCGGTCGGCCGCAAGCAGGCCGTCGGTGTCGTCGAGGTCGATCACGGCCTGGGCCGCGTTCACGTCACGGCCTCCGGTTGCCCGACCTGCCGGGCGATCTCATCGGCGACCTGCTCGACGACCGCGTCGACATCCTCGGTGCAACGTCCTTCCACATTCAGCCGCAGCAGCGGCTCGGTGTTGGAGGTGCGCAGGTTGAACCAACTGCCCTCGCCGAGGTCGACGGTCACCCCGTCGAGGTGGTCGATGGAGTGGATCCGGGTGCCGAACGACTTGAGCACCGCCTCGACGCAGGAGCCCGCATCGGCCACGGTGAAGTTGATCTCGCCGGAGGACTCGTAGCGCTGGTAGTCGGCGGTGACCTCGGACAGCGGGCGTTCCTGGTTCCCTAGTGCGGCAAGCACATACAGCGCGGCCAGCATCCCGGAGTCGGCTCCCCAGAAGTCGCGGAAGTAATAGTGTGCCGAGTGTTCCCCGCCGAAGATCGCACCGGTGTCGGCCATCAGCCCCTTGATGTAGGAGTGCCCGACCCGTGAGCGCACCGGCGTGCCACCGCGCTCGACGACCAACTCCGGCACCGCGCGCGACGTGATCAGGTTATGGATCACCGTCGCGCCGATCTCCCGGCTCAGCTCGCGCGCGGCGACCAGAGCGGTCACCGTCGACGGCGACACCGGCTCGCCGCGCTCGTCGATGACGAAACAGCGGTCGGCGTCGCCATCGAACGCCAACCCGATGTCGGCGCCGCTGTCGCGCACATGGGACTGCAAGTCGACGAGGTTCGCCGGGTCCAGCGGATTGGCCTCGTGGTTGGGAAAAGTGCCGTCGAGTTCGAAGTACAACGGCAGCAACGTGATCGAGTCGATCGCACCGAATACCGCGGGTGCGGTGTGGCCCGCCATCCCGTTGCCGGCGTCGACGGCCACTCGCAGCGGACGCAGCCCCGAGGTGTCGACCAGCGAGCGCAGGAAGTCGCCGTACTCGGCGAGCACATCCTTGTCGGTGACGGTTCCGGTGGGCCCCTGGTGGGACGCGACTCCGGCGATGACGTCGTCGCTGATGGTCGTCAACCCGGTGTCGGCGCCGACCGGCTTGGCACCCGCCCGGCACAGCTTGATGCCGTTGTAGGCGGCCGGGTTGTGGCTTGCGGTGAACATCGCTCCCGGGCAGTCCAGCAGCCCCGAGGCGAAATAGAGCTGATCGGTCGAAGCGAGGCCGATGCGGACCACGTCGAGACCCCGGCCGGTGACGCCGGCCGCGAACGCGGCCGCCAGCGACGGCGAGCTGTCGCGCATGTCGTAACCGATGACGACCTGCCGCGCGCCTTCGCTACGCATCAGCGTCGCGAAGGCGGCACCGACGTCGGAGACGAACGGCTCGTCGATTTCCGAGCCGACCAGACCTCGCACGTCATATGCCTTGATCACACGGTGGACAGCCGCAGCGGGCCGAGACATCGAGGGGCTCCTGACTAAGTGGACAACTTGGTCGCCAGCCTAGCCCGGCGACGACGCGGACCGGCACGGTCCGCCGTGGGGGCACCGCCAGCCGCGCGGCGGCGAGGGGGCGAGCCGGCGGTTGCTATTCGGCGGGGTCGGGTAACACGCGAAGGTGACCACGGCGACGCCCGTTCCCGGCCGGGCGCTGGCCGGCCGAGGTCAAGACACCGGTCGCCGGCGCCTCGGCCGTCGCACCGTTGTATTGGGCACCCGAGGGCTGGGCGCCCAAGTCGTGGAACCCGTTGACCGGGCCGCCGCCGGCGGCCACATCGCGGCCCTCGCGCACGGCTTCGGCCAGCGCGATCAGGTCGTCCTCGTCGGGGTTGGTGGCCAGCGGGCCGGAGTGCCGGACGAGCTCCCAGCCGCGCGGCGCGGTGATCCGGCCGGCATGACTCACGCAGAGGTCCCAGGAGTGCGGCTCGTGGGCGATGGCCAGCGGCCCGATGACCGCCGTCGAATCCACGTACACGAAGGTCAGCGTCGCCACCGCGTAATGCGGACAGCCAGGCCGGCAACAGCGACGCGGAACGTTCACGATCGAGAGATTATCGTGCGGAAACGTCCACACGGCGCCGGACACGCGCATTCGCTGGGGCCGGGATGCCCAACCGTTACCATCGCCGAGTGAGCGATTCGCGCAGCTCCTCGCGCGGCCGGCACCCCGTGGGCAAAAAGGTCTCGCGGCGCGGCCGCGATATGCGCGGTCCGCTGCTGCCGCCGACGGTGCCCGGGTGGCGCAGCCGCGCCGAACGCTTCGACATGGCGGTGCTCGAGGCCTACGAGCCCATCGAGCGGCGATGGCAGGAACGACTGTCAGGGCTCGACGTGGCGGTCGACGAGATCCCGCGGATATCGGCGAAAGATCCCGAAAATGTGCAGTGGCCACCGGAGGTGGTCGCCGACGGGCCGATCGCACTCGCCCGGCTGATCAGCGCCGGCGTCGACGTGCGCGGCAGCGCGACCCGCGCGCGAGTTGTGTTGTTCCGCAAGCCAATCGAGCGACGCGCCAAAGACACGGTCGAGCTGGCTGAATTACTGCATGAAATCTTGGTGGCTCAAGTGGCCACCTATCTGGACGTCGAGCCCTCGGTCATCGACCCGACGATTGATGATGAATAACGGGTGGTCGTAAGCGCGAGGTAGTCGGGCGCGGCGAATCACCCGTTATCGAATGACCGCGTCGCGTCAGATGATTCCGCGCTTGAGGCGGCGGCGTTCCCGCTCCGAGAGGCCGCCCCAGATTCCGAAGCGCTCGTCGTGGGCCAAGGCGTATTCGAGGCATTCACTGCGCACCTCGCAGCCAAGGCAGATCTTCTTGGCCTCGCGCGTGGAGCCGCCCTTCTCGGGGAAGAACGCCTCCGGATCCGTCTGAGCACACAACGCACGGTCTTGCCATTGATCGGTCTCGACCTCGGCGGCTTCGAATTCATCTTCGACGACCGTGTCGGGAACCAAACTCAAATGGGGCCTTGGGGATACCCCTGTGATCGGCAAGCCGGGAGTGGTGTGCGGTGGTGTCCCACCCATTAAGCCTCGAAGGTGTTCATAGGACATGCTCCGCCTCCTCACCTGGTTTTAGTTGATCGTGAATGTGACCACTGTTTTGATGTCGGTCATCCCGATTCGAACAAATGATCGAATCTCGGTCTGCGACACCGAATCCGGCCGGCCAACCGAAATGACACTGCTGTGATTACACACGGGTAAGAGGCTCTTTGCAAGCGATTCGGAAGATTTCCATATCATCTCGTGACCAATTTTTTGCGACACTGACACCGTTGGGGCCTTGGCGTGTCGGTCACACCCGTCACACAAGGCATTCCGGCACCAAACCCTCGCTCCGATTGCGCCACTCACCTCGGCGTCTCCACCGAGGTCGCGCGTACTGTCGTGCGGTGTGAAGGTCACGGTTCTGGTCGGCGGGGTCGGGGGCGCCCGCTTCCTGCTCGGGGTGCAGCAACTACTCGGCTTGGGCCAATTCGCCTCCGCGTCTGCGCCCGTCGGCGAACACGAACTGACCGCGGTCGTCAACATCGGCGACGACGCCTGGATGCACGGGGTGCGGGTCTGCCCCGACCTGGACACCTGCATGTACACCCTGGGTGGCGGCGTCGACCCGGAACGCGGCTGGGGCCATCGTGGCGAAACCTGGCATGCCAAGGAGGAACTCGCGCAGTACGGGGTGCAGCCCGACTGGTTTCAGCTCGGCGACCGCGACCTGGCCACCCATCTGGTGCGTAGCCAGATGCTGCGCGCCGGCTACCCGCTCTCGGAGGTGACCGCCGCGTTGTGTGACCGCTGGCAGCCCGGCGCACGACTGCTGCCCGCCAGCGACGACCGTTGCGAAACACATGTCGTCATCACCGATCCCGCCGACGACAGCCAGCGCGCGATCCACTTCCAGGAGTGGTGGGTCCGATACCGCGCGCAGCTGCCGACGCACAGCTTCGCCTTCATCGGCGCTGAAAATGCCAATGCGACAACGGAAGTCACGGATGCGATCGCCGATGCCGACGTGATCCTGGTGGCGCCGTCGAATCCGGTGGTCAGCGTCGGCGCGATCCTGGCTATCCCCGGGATCCGTGCGGCGTTGCGGTCCACCGGCGCCCCCGTCGTGGGCTACTCGCCGATCATCGACGGAAAGCCGTTGCGAGGCATGGCCGACGAGTGTCTCAAGGTGATCGGGGTGGCCTCGACCGCCGAAGCTGTTGGGCGGTACTACGGTGCGCGGGCAGGGACTGGGATCCTGGATTGCTGGCTGGTCCACGAGGGCGATCACGCCGAAATCGACGGTCTCGCAGTCCGATCAGCGCCATTGCTGATGACCGACCCGAAAGCCACGGCCGAGATGGTGAGCGCCGGTCTCGAACTCGCGGGCGTGGCGGCGTGACCGCCCCGGCGACCGGTGGAGAACACGGCACCGCGTCACCGATCGAGATCCTGCCGGTCACCGGGCTTCCCGAATTCCGACCCGGCGATGACCTGACCGCCGCGCTGGCCGCGGCCGCACCCTGGCTGTGCGACGGCGACGTGTTGGTGGTCACCAGCAAGGTGCTGTCCAAGTGCGAGGGCCGCCTGGTGCCCGCACCGGAAGATCCCGAGGCCAGAGATGCGTTGCGCCGCAAGCTTGTCGACGCCGAGTCCGTCCGGATACTGGCCCGCAAGGGCCGGACGCTGATCACCGAGAACGGGCTTGGCGTGGTGCAGGCCGCGTCCGGCGTGGACGGATCCAACATCGGCAGCAACGAATTGGCACTCCTGCCCGTCGATCCCGACGGCAGCGCCGCGCAGTTGCGGGCCGGCCTACGCGAAAGGCTTTGTGTCACGGTAGGGGTCGTCATCACCGACACCATGGGCCGTGCGTGGCGCAACGGCCAGACCGACGCGGCCGTCGGCGCGGCCGGCATCTCGGTGTTGCACGGCTACGCGGGCGCGGTCGACCGGCACGGCAACGAGCTGTTGGTCACCGAGGTCGCCATTGCCGACGAGATCGCGGCGGCCGCCGATCTGGTCAAGGGCAAGCTCACCGCGATACCGGTGGCCGTGGTGCGGGGTCTGCCGGCCGGCGTGGTGACCGATACCGACGCGACGGCCCGACACCTCGTGCGGTCCGGCACCGACGACCTCTTCTGGCTGGGCACCGCCGAGGCCTTGGAGCTGGGTCGTCAGCAAGCCCAGCTGATGCGCCGCTCGGTGCGCCAATTCGCCGCCGATCCGGTACCGCCGAAACTCGTCGAGGACGCGGTCGCCGAAGCGCTCACCGCCCCGGCTCCGCATCACACCCGACCGGTGCGCTTCGTATGGCTGCAGACACCGGCGACACGCAGCCGGCTGCTCGAGCGGATGCGCGACAAGTGGCGCGCCGACCTCACCGGCGACGGCAGGCCGGCCGACTCGGTCGAGCGGCGAGTGGGTCGCGGTCAGATCCTCTTCGACGCACCCGAAGTCGTCATTCCGATGCTGGTGCCCGACGGCGCGCACAGTTATCCCGACGCCGCGCGCACCGATGCCGAGCACACCATGTTCACCGTCGCGGTCGGGGCCGCGGTGCAGGCGCTGCTGGTGGCCTTGGCGGTGCGCGGAGTGGGTAGCTGCTGGATCGGTTCGACGATCTTCGCCGCCGATCTGGTCCGCGACGAACTCGGCCTGCCGGACGACTGGGAACCGTTGGGCGCCATCGCCATCGGCTATGCCGACCAGCCCGTGACCGAGCCTCGCCAACCCGTCACGGTCAATGATCTGCTGGTGCGCAAATGAGCGTTCGATCCTCGGCGATAGCGCTGCTGTCCGACTGGCAGGCACCGGATCGGTCGCAGGACTCACTGCGTAACGCGGTGCTGGCGTTCCTGGACGCCCGGGAGGACGCCTGCCTTCGGGAATGCGTACCGGGCCACATCACGGCCTCGGCGTTGGTGCTCGACGACACCGGCGGTCAGGTGTTGTTGACGCTGCATCCACGGCTGGGCCGGTGGGTCCAATTGGGTGGGCACTGCGAGGATTCCGACGCCGACATCGTGGCGGCAGCGCTGCGGGAGGCCACCGAAGAATCCGGCGTCGACGGTCTGCGGATCACGCCCGATCTGGCCGCGATCAACGTCCACGCGCTCACCTGTTCGCTGGGTGTACCGACCCGTCACATCGACTTGCAGTTCGTGGCGCAGGCACCGTCCGCGGCGCAGATCACGATCAGCGACGAATCAGTGGACCTGCAATGGTGGCCGATCGACGCGCTGCCACCCGGCACCGACGCGGCGCTGGCGTATCTGGTCGAGCGCGCTCAGACGTCGCTGGAGTAGCGGATGCCGCCGTCGGGAATGTGTACGCCCGGCCAGACCCGCGCTCCCCGCAGCAGCTCGCAGCGGGCGCCGATGTCGGCGCCGTCGCCGATCACGCCGTCGCGGACCAGCGCCCGCGGACCGATCCGCGCGCCGAACCCGATGATCGAACGTTCGACGACGCTGCCGGCCTCGATCCGCACGCCGTCGAAGATGACTGCGCCGTCCAACCGGGCACCGGGGCCGATCTCAGCGCCGCGTCCGACAACGGTGCCGCCGATGAGCAGCGCCCCGGGCGACACCGCGGCGCCGTCGTGCACCAACTGCTCGCCGCGATGGCCACCCAGCGCCGGTGACGGAGCGATTCCGCGCACCAGATCCGCCGATCCGCGCACGAAGTCTTCCGGGGTGCCCATGTCACGCCAGTAGCTGGCGTCGACGTATCCGCAGACATTGACGCCGTCGGACAGCAGGGCGGGAAACACCTCGCGCTCGACCGACACCTCGCGCCCGCGAGGAATCCGATCGATGGTCTCGCGGGAGAACACGTAGCAGCCGGCGTTGATCTGATCGGTCGGCGGATCCTCGGTCTTCTCCAAAAACGCGGTGACTCGGCCGTCTTCGGTCGGCACGCAACCGAAGGCCCGGGGATCGCTCACCCGCACCAGGTGCAGGGTCAGGTCGGCCTGCTGCTGGTGGTGGTAGTCGAGTAGTTGACCGAGATCTGCTCCGGACAGCACGTCGCCGTTGAACACCATCGCCGTGTCGTGGCGCAGACGGTCCGCGACGTTGGCGATTGCACCGCCGGTGCCCAGCGGGCTCTGCTCGGTCACATATTCGATCTGCAGACCCAGTTTGGACCCGTCACCAAACTCAGCCTCGAAAACTGCTGACTTGTAGGACGTTCCGAGGATCACGTGCTCGATGCCGGCTGCGGCTATCCGCGACAGCAGATGAGCGAGGAAGGGCAGCCCGGCGGTGGGCAACATCGGCTTGGGCGCCGACAGCGTCAGGGGGCGCAGCCGGGTGCCTTTACCGCCAACGAGGACGATTGCGTCGACCTGCTTGCTCACCTCACCGATGCCCTTCTGCCGAACTGCGCGCCATCAGCCGCGACCGCACCGCCAAACCGGCCCGGAAGGCCAGCCGCAGCGGAGCACGCCATGGTCCAGAATGACGGTCGGCGAGGTAGGTGTAGGTGCTTTTGTGATGCGCCGCCAAATTGCGCGACGACTCCCGCGCGGTCGCGTGGCCCTTGTGATGCAGCACTTCGGCCGACGGCACATAGACGTTGAGCCAGCCCGCGCGGCCCATCCGGTCGCCGAGATCGACGTCCTCCATATACATGAAGTAGCGCTCGTCAAAGCCGCCGATCTGCTCGAAGGCCGTGCGGCGCACCAGCAGGCACGATCCAGACAGCCAGCCGACCGGTCGCTCGCTGGGCTCGAGCCGCTCCTGGCGGTAGGCGGCCGACCACGGGTTCGTCTTCCAGAGCTGTCCGACGACCGCGTGCATCCCGCCGCGGAACAGGCTGGGCAGCTGGCGCGCCGACGGATACACCGACCCATCGGGGTCGTGAATCAACGGCCCGAAAGTCGCAGCGCGCGGCCAACGGGCGGCGGCGTCCAGCAGCGCGTCGATGCTGCCCGGGCCCCACTGCACGTCCGGGTTGGCCACGATGATCCATTCGTCGACATCGCCGAGCTCCGCGATCGCGCGGTTCACCGCGCTGCCGTAGCCGAGGTTGGACCCGGTGGAGAACAGTCGTACGCCCGGGTAGCGCTCGACCGCCGCCTGCGGCGCCCCGTCGGTGGAGCCGTTGTCGGCCATCAGGACACTGACCGGCCGTTCGGTCGCATGCGACAGCGAGGCCAGAAACCGGTCCAGATGCGGGCCCGGCGAATAGGTCACCGTGACCACCGGCAAGACGTCGCTCACGGGTTGAGGGTAGCGGTCAGGCATCCAGCGGCGCGGACAGCGCCGCCTCCAACGCTTCTCGCCATGGCCGCAGCGGTGGCAGACCCGCGGCCTGCGACTGGCGCGCGGACAGTGCCGAGTACGGCGGCCGCGCCGCCGGTCGCGGATTGTGGTCGCTGCTCACCGGCCGCACCCGCTCGGGGTCGGCGCCGACGCCCTCGAACACCGCGCGGGCCTGTCCGAATCGGGTGACCTCGCCTCCGTTGGCGGCATGCACGATTCCCGACGGGGCGTCCACGCGCCCGTCGACCACCTCGAGCAGCGCGCCGACCAGGTCGACGACATACGTGGGCGAGCCGGTCTGGTCGTCCACCACGTCGATGACGCGGTCGCCCGCGGCCAGCTTTCGCATGGTCGCGACGAAGTCCTTCCCGGCTCCGCCGGTGTAGACCCAGGCGGTGCGGACCACCACGGCCTGCGGCAGCGCCGCCAACACCGCCTGCTCGCCAGACAGTTTGGTCTGCCCGTAGACGCTCAGCGGCCGGGTCTCGTCGCCCGGCTCATACGGCCGGGGCGCGGCGTCGCCGAAGTCGCCGCTGAACACGTAGTCGGTGGAGATGTGCACCATCCGCGCGCCGGCCCGCGCGCAGGCCTGGGCGAGGTATTCCGGGCCGGCGGCGTTGACCGCGTGCGCCCTGGCCTGGTCCGCTTCGGCATCGTCGACGGCGGTGTAGGCCGCGCAGTTGACCACCACGTCGCCGGCCTGCACGATCTGGGCGGCCAGTTGCGGGTCGGTGATATCCCACCGCGACGACGTCAACGCCAGCACGTCGCGCCCTCGCCGAGTGGCCTCGGCCGCCAGCACGCTACCGACCTGCCCGCCGCCGCCCGCGATCACGATTCTGCCCGTCATGGGTTACGAGTCTGGCACGCCGGGTCTCGGCTACCAGCGATACCGCTGTGACGCAAGTAGCCTGATGTGATGCCTGAGCAACGAGTGACTCGTGCTATTGCGAGCGTCACAGCGGCACTGGTCGTTCTCGTGACAGGGGTGGCATGGGGCAAAGTCCGCTCCTTCGAGGACGGGATCTACCACGTCTTCGCGCCGTCGCTGGGCCACGGCGCCGATGACGGAGCGCTCGACATCCTGCTGGTCGGCATGGACAGCCGCGCCGATGCTCACGGCAATCCGCTGAGCCCGCAAGAGCTCGCGACGCTACGGGCCGGTGACGAGGTGGCGAGCAACACCGACACGATCATCCTGGTGCGCATCCCCGACAACGGAAAGTCGGCCACCGCGATCTCCATTCCGCGCGACACCTACGTATCCGCACCGGGCCTGGGCAAGACCAAAATCAACGGCGTCTACGGCGAGACCAAGGAAGAGAAGCGGGTCAGCCTGGTCAAATCGGGCATGGCGGCCGACGAGGCCGAGCGGGAAGGCACCGAAGCCGGCCGCGAAGCGCTGATCAAGACGGTCGCCGACCTCACCGGCGTCACCGTCGACCACTACGCCGAGATCGGGCTGCTGGGCTTCTCACTGATCACCGATGCCCTCGGCGGCGTCAAAGTCTGCCTCAAACAGCCTGTCTTCGAACCACTTTCGGGTGCCGACTTCCCGGCCGGCCCGCAGAAGCTCAACGGCCCGCAGGCACTGAGCTTCGTTCGCCAGCGCCACGAGTTGCCGCGCGGCGACCTGGACCGGGTGGTGCGTCAGCAGGTGGTGATGTCCTCGCTGGCTCATCAGGTGATCTCCAGTAAGACGCTGTCCAGCCCGGCGACGATGAACCGGCTGCAGTCGGCGATCCAGCGTTCGGTGGTGCTGTCATCCGGCTGGGACATCATGGATTTCGTCAATCAGCTGCAGAAGTTGGCCGCGGGCAAGATCGCCTTCGCCACCATTCCGGTGCTCGACGAGTCCGGCTGGAGCGACGACGGCATGCACAGCGTGGTGCGGGTCGATCCGCACCAGGTCCAGGACTGGGTCGGTGGCCTGCTGCAGGATCAGGCCAAGGGCAAGACCGAGGAGCTGGCCTACGCACCGGGCAAGACCAGCGCCAGCGTGCTCAACGACACCGACATCAACGGCCTCGCCGCTTCGGTGTCACAAGTGTTGACCGCCAAAGGATTCAGCACGGGCAAGGTCGGCAACAACGACACCGCGCACGTATCCAGAAGCCAAGTACAGGCCGCCAATGCCGACGACGTTGGCGCCAAAGCCATCGCGAAAGAACTCGGCGGGCTGCCCGTCATCGCCAGCACGTCGGTACCGCAGGGCACGGTTCGGGTGGTGCTGGGCAATGACTACACCGGACCGGGATCGGGACTCAGCGACGGCGGCCCCAAGCTGGCGGCCGCGACGCACCAGGACTCCGAGGCTCCCCCTCCCTCGCCGATCCTGACCGCGGGCTCCGACCATCCGGAGTGCGTCAACTGATCTACTGACCCGGTGAACCTCAGCGCGGCGATCCTGGATCCGATGCTGCGCGCCGACCCGGTCGGCCCGCGCATCACCTACTACGACGACGCCACCGGCGAACGCATCGAGCTGTCGGCGGTCACGCTGGCCAACTGGGCGGCCAAGACCGGCAACCTGTTGCGCGACGAGTTGGGCGGCGGCCCGGCCAGCCGGGTGGCAGTGCTGCTGCCGGCGCACTGGCAGACCGCGGCCGTGCTGTTCGGCGTGTGGTGGATCGGCGCGGACGCAGTACTGGACGGCCGCAACGACATAGCCGCCGACATCGCCCTGTGCACGGCCGGGCGACTGGACGAAGCCGACGCCACCGGTGCCAGTGAGGTCGCGGTGCTCTCACTCGATGCGTTCGGGCGTCCGGCGCCCGATCTGCCGATCGGCGTCACCGACTACGCGACCGCGGTTCGGGTCCATGGCGACCAGATCGTCGCCGAGCAGCATCCCGGCCCGGCGCTGGCCGGCCGATCCGTCGCGCAGGTGCTGGATGCCTGCCAAAAGACCGCGTCGGCAAAGGCTTTCACCGCCGACGACCGCGTGCTGTCGACCGCCTCCTGGAGCACCGCCGACGACGTGATCGACAACTTGTTGAGCGTGTTGGCGGTCGGCGGGTCGCTGGTGCACGTCGCCAACCCCGACCCGGCCGCCTTGGCGCGCCGGACGGAAACCGAGAAGGTCACCCGGAGTCTCTAGCCACTGCTGTCACAGGCGCCACGCAGCGGCGGCAGTGCATTTTCTGCCCACCTTCGAGCGACAACGGCGCAGCTGTCGCTTCGAGGTGGCACATCGGCTGCCTGAACTTCGGTGGAAACAAGGTCCGTCAATCCATGTTGATATCGCTATATGACGATGCTACGGTCGTCGAAAGGCAATAAGCTCGTGCGGTACGAGACAACGGGAGGACGTTCGCGATGGTGGTGTCAGGCCTACTCGGAAAAGCAGCCGGGACGGTGGTTACCGGCGTGGTCGGCGTCAGCGCTTACGAACTCCTGCGTAAGGCCCTGGGCAAGGCCCCGTTGCATGACGCCGCGGTCACCGCGACCGAGTGGAGCCTGCGCGGCACGCGGCGGGCCGAGGAAGCAGCCGAGTCCGCCCGGCTGAAACTGGCCGACGTGGTGGCCGAAGCTCGCGAGCGTATCGGTGAGGAGGCACAGCCTCCCGCCATCGGCGATCACGACCACGATCACGAGCACTGATCGGCGCACATGACCGACTTATTGGTCGTGTCCGACGCCGCCGGGCGGATGCGGGTCAAGGTGCCGTGGGTGCGCGCGGATTCACGGCGCGCGGTCGCGGTGGAAGAGGCGGTGGACTCCCAGCACGGTGTACGGGCTGTACACGCCTATCCGCATACCGGCTCCGTCGTGGTCTGGTATTCGCCGAAGCGCTGCGATCGCACCGAAGTGCTGGCGGCCATCACCTCTGCCGAACACGTTGCCGCCGAACTTATTCCGGCTCGCACCCCGCGGTCGTCGGATATCCGCAACACCGAGGTGCTGCGGATGGTGATCGGCGGCGCGGCGCTGGCCCTGCTCGGCGTGCGCCGCTACGCCTTCAACCGGCCACCCCTGCTGAGCGCGTCCGGCCAGCTGGTCGCGACCGGGGCGACGGTGTTCATGGGCTACCCGTTCCTGCGCGGCGCGTTGCGCGGCCTGCGGTCCGGGCGCGCCGGCACCGATGCGTTGGTCACCGCAGCGACCGTCGCCAGCCTGGTGCTGCGCGAGAACGTAGTCGCACTCACGGTGCTGTGGCTGCTCAATATCGGTGAATACCTTCAAGATCTGACCCTGCGCCGGACCCGGCGGGCCATCTCGGATCTGTTGCGCGGCACCGCCGACACCGCGTGGATCCGGCTGGACGACGGGAACGAGGTCCAGGTGCCGATCGACACCGTTCAGATCGGCGACGACGTGGTCATCCACGACCACGTCGCGATCCCGGTCGACGGTGACGTGATCGACGGCGAGGCTGTGGTCGACCAGTCCGCGATCACCGGCGAAAACCTGCCGGTCAGCATCGTTGCCGGGTCGACGGTGCATGCCGGTTCGGTGGTGCTGCGCGGCCGCCTGATCGTCCGCGCCCGTGCGGTCGGCAATCAGACCACCATCGGCCGCATCATCTCCCGCGTCGAAGAGGCACAACACGACCGCGCGCCCATCCAAACCGTCGGCGAGAACTTCTCCCGCCGCTTCGTGCCGATCTCGTTCATCGTCTCGGCAATCACCCTGGCCCTCACCGGCGACGTCCGGCGCGCGATGACGATGTTGCTGATCGCCTGCCCGTGCGCGGTGGGCCTGGCGACCCCGACGGCGATCAGCGCGGCGATCGGCAACGGCGCTCGCCGCGGCATCCTGATCAAGGGCGGGTCGCACCTGGAGCAGGCCGGCCGGGTGGATGCGATCGTCTTCGACAAGACCGGAACGCTCACGGTCGGACGCCCAGTGGTCACGAACATCATTGCGTTGCATGATGATTGGCGACCCGAGCAGGTGCTCGCCTATGCGGCCAGCTCGGAGTTGCACTCTCGCCATCCACTGGCCGAGGCCGTCATCCGCTCGACCGAAGAACGCCGGATCACCATTCCGCCGCACGAGGAATGCGAGGTGCTGGTCGGGCTGGGCATGCGAACCTGGGCCGACGGCCGGACCCTGCTGCTGGGCAGCCCGTCACTGCTGCGGTCGGAGAACGTCGTGGTGTCCCGCGAGGCCGCCGACTGGGTCGACAAGCTGCGCCGTCAGGCCGAAACCCCGCTACTGCTCGCAGTGGACGACACGCTGGTCGGGCTGATCAGCCTGCGCGACGAGATCCGTTCCGAGGCTCTCGATGTGCTGAAGAAGTTGCGCGCAGGCGGAATCCGCCGAATAGTCATGCTGACCGGCGATCACCCAGACATCGCGAAAGTCGTTGCGGGCGAACTCGATATCGACGAGTGGCGGGCTGAGGTGATGCCCGAGGACAAGCTCGAGGTGGTGCGCCAACTCCAGGACGATGGCTACATCGTCGGGATGGTCGGCGACGGCATCAACGACGCCCCGGCGCTGGCCGCGGCGAATATCGGCATCGCGATGGGGCTGGCCGGCACCGACGTCGCGGTCGAGACCGCCGACGTCGCGCTGGCCAACGACGACCTTCGACGGCTACTCGACGTCGGCGACCTGGGCGCCCGCGCGGTCGAGGTCATCCGGCAGAACTACGGCATGTCGATCGCCGTCAACGCCGCCGGGCTGCTCATCGGCGCCGGCGGCGCACTATCACCCGTGCTCGCGGCGATCCTGCACAACGCCTCGTCGGTGGCCGTCGTCGCGAACAGTTCACGTTTGATTCGGTACCGCTTGGACTGAACGAGTGCACCGGCAGTCAGATCGGTGTCATGATGCCCCGATGTCTACTCCCCTCGACCCCGTTGCCAGCGAACGGCTGTCGCACGCCGACAAGGTCTTCACCTCGGACCTGTCCATCAACGAATTCGCACTTCTGCACGGGGCCGGTTTCGAGCCGCTCGACCTCGTGATGGGAGTGTCGGTCTACCACGTGGGCTACCAATTCACCGGTATCCGGCAACAATCCGAGCTGCCGGTGCTGACCGAGGCGACATATCGGGCGCGCTGGAACGCGATGGCCCGCATGCAGGCCGAGGCCGACGCTTTGGGTGCCGACGGCGTCGTCGGTGTCCGCCTGGAATGGCGCCAGCACGGCGCTGAATCGGAGCACCTGGAATTCATCGCGGTCGGAACCGCGGTGCGCTACACCCCTAAACCGGGCTCGTTCCGGCGGAGCAATGGTCAGGCGTTCTCGAGTCACCTGTCCGGGCAGGACATGGCGACGCTGATTCGGTCGGGTTATGCGCCGGTTGCTTTTGTGATGGGCAACTGCGTCTTTCACATTGCCGCGCAAGGCTTTCTGCAAACGCTGCGACAAATGGGCCGCAACGTCGAGATGCCACAGTGGACAACGGGAAACTACGAGGCGCGCGAGTTGGCCATGTCGCGCATGCAAAGCGAAGCCGAGCGTGACGGTGCATCCGGCGTCGTCGGAGTGCATTTCGCCATCCAAAACTACGCCTGGGGCTACCACACGGTGGAGTTCTACGCCGCCGGCACCGCGGTGCGGCGCAGCGGGACGGCCGAAACCATCGCGCCGTCGTTCGTGCTGGCCATGAACGACTGATGGCGGCTTTCGATGCCGAGCGAGTGAGCCGCACCGTCACCGACGCGCTGGCCGGACCGGGCGGAATCGCGTTGGTGATCAACGTTTTTGCCGGGCTGCCAGGCGTTGCGCATACCGCTGCCCGTCGGGGCGTGTTCAGGTCGCAACCCGCACGACTGCAGATCAGCGATTGGCGCTACGAGGTGACGCCGGATGGCCGGTTGATGGCCGCACATGTCGTCGGCGGCATCGTGATCGGCGAAGAGGTTCTGCTGGCAGAAGCGGTGGGGCCGCACCTCGCCCGCTCGCTCGGACAACTGGTCGCCCGCTACGGTCCCACGGTCGTGCCGAACATCGACGCGGCGGTGGACGCGTTGCGCGCCGGCGCGGGGTGAGCAAGGCCACCGGCGGCCGGCGAACAGCTCGCGGCTCAATTGCGAACAGCAACGTCGCGGGAATGCGATAATGCCCGGGTAAGGCGATGACGATGTAGGAAGCCGGTGCGAATCCGGCGCGGTCCCG
>NZ_DATNJW010000148.1:0-5119 GCF_035603715.1 Mycobacterium sp.
CTGGTGTTCGAGGGTCCGCGCAACGCGTTCTATCTCGGCGGCGACGAGCGTGACGTGCTGTTCGTCATCGGCGGAATCGGGGTGACACCCATCCTCTCGATGATGCGGGCGGCGGAGCAGCGCGGAATGAATTGGCGCGCAATCTATGCCGGCCGCAGCCGGGAATACATGCCGCTGCTGGACGAGGTGACCTCGCTGGCTGCGGACCGGGTAATCGTGTGGGCCGACGACGAGCGCGGCCGACTCGCCACGGCCGACGATCTCCTTGTCGGTGCGACACCTACCACCGCGGTCTACGTGTGCGGACCGAGCGGGATGTTGGAATCGGTGCGCATAGCCCGCGACGAGCACGCCAACGCGCCGCTGCATTACGAGCGGTTCAGCCCGGCGCCGGTGGTCGACGGCATCCCGTTTGAACTCGAGCTCGCTCGCTCGCGGCGGGTGCTCGACGTCCCGGCTAACCGCTCGGCGCTCGACGTCATGCTCGACGCGGACCCGACGACGGCGCACTCCTGCCGACAGGGCTTCTGCGGGACCTGCAAGGTCAAAGTGCTCACTGGGCACGTCGACCGTCGAGGTCGGCTCGCGGAATCCGACGGCGAGATGCTGGTGTGCGTCTCACGCGCGACCGGTGGCCGCGTGGTGATCGACGCCTAGGGCGCCTGCTGCAGGTGCAGGTTGTTGGTCTCCTGGTAGCCCTGCGGGTTGCCGCAAGCTTTCACGTTGTTGGTGATCTGCACGGTGCCGTCCAGCGTGTTCGGATCCCAGGTGTAGTGGAAGCCGATCGCGTCCTTCACGTCGCCGCCCTCTTCACAGGAAACGCCGCCCTTGCCGTCCAGCGTCCACTGTCCGTTGACCAGGTTCGCCTGACCTAACTTGTTGATCGAGGCGCACCCGTCACCGCAGGGGGTGATGTACCAGTCGCTGTGCACCTGGTGGCCGTCCGGATAGGTCTCGGTCTCGATGTAGTGGCCGTTCAGCGTGTCCGCGACGGACACGGGAGCCGTAACTACCAGGGCGAGACCGGCGAGCATCGCGCCAGCGGCAAAGCCGCGTGTGATCGTCATGAACCGGTTCCTTTCGTCAGCATGGCCAGTGTGCCAGGCACTGTAGGTGGGTATCACAGCAGCCTCTCGGTTCGCGGGGGTTTGGCCCCTTCGAAAGGGTGAACGCACGATGACGAACGGGTGAGTAACTAACTGCGCCGTCGGGCGTTGTCGAAAATCCTTTCTGGATGGTGGTAGTCGTTGGTTGTCGGCCGGCCGTGATCGAGATGGGGCGGCGGAATCCACTGGGTGTCTCCGCTGCCGACTTTGATTGTCCGCCAACCCTTATCGACCATCGTGTGGTCGGGTTTACACGCCAGCGTCAGGCGGTCGATATCCGTCCGGCCGCCGCGGGCCCAGTCGTCCATGTGATGAACCTCGGTCCAGTATGCGGGGACATTGCAGCCCGGAGCGGTACAGCCACGATCCTTCGCGTGCAGGACAAGTCGCTGGTCTGCCGAAGCTATTCGACGGGCCCGGCCCAAATACAGTGGCCGATTTTGGTGCTCGTCGAATACTGCAAGGTAATGGTGTGCGCGACTGGCCATCCGGATGAGGTCGCGCATCGGGAGAACCGTTCCGCCACCGGTGACAGCCTGGCCGGCGGCTGCGCTGAGTTCCTGCAGCGTGGTCGACACGATGACGGTGACCGGCAGTCCGTTGTGCCGCCCGAGTTTCGGATCTCCCAGTTGACCGCGAACGAGCGCGTTGAGCGCGTCGTGCTGCCGCTGAGCATGACTCCGCGTATCGGGTTCATCTGCGGCGCAAGAATTTTCGTTGTCCGGGTTGTACGCGCCGGGCGCCGCGAACCGCGCCAGCCACGCGTCGAGATTGGCGCGCAGCTCCGGCGAAGCGACCAGCTTGCCGATGCTCATTCCGTCAGATCGTTGCGGCGCCCAGGTGAACCCGCGCCGGCGGGCTCGATCGATGTCGGAGAATTTGCCGTCGGGATTGATCAGCACCGCGCAGCGATTCGCCACCTTCTCCAACTGGTCGGGTCGCAGCGCAGTCGCCTGCTCCGCCAGGAACCGCTCAGCGCCCTCGACTGTGTCGGGCGGTGTGTCCGAGGGCAGGTCGCGGACGAACGTCTGGATCACCTTCAGGTGCTGCGGATCGAGCAGTCCGTCCCGCCAGACCTGAGCCGTCGCGGGCAGTTCCGGAGGCAACGTCTCGCCGGTGATCGTGGTCCGCGGTCTGAGCTGCTCGGCGTCGCGGAGACGGCGGCGAACGTCGGCGCAGCTGATCCGGAGCCAGTCGGCGATCACCCTGTGTACCGGGCCGCCGACGTCGGCGGGGTCCTCGTCGGCAAGGCCGGCGACAAGATCGTGGGCGGTTACGAGAAGCCGACGCCGTACCGTCTCGAGACGCTCGAGGGCGCGCAGGCGGGTAATGGGGTCGGCCGTCGCAACGTCCTTCTCGCCCACTGTGGTCACGGCGGCGTCCAGCGCGTCGAAAGCTGCCGTTATCGAATGCATGTTCGAAACATTAGGTGCAGCTCCCGACCACTAAGCGTCGTCGAGGCGGCAGGTGCGGAGATCTGTGGACAAAGGCGCAACTGTGGATAAACCCGCCACGCTTTAGGGTGAAGTCATGCGGGTAGCTGTGCTGGGTTCCAAGGGCAAAGTCGGCACGACGATGGTGCAGGCGGTGCAGGACGCCGACGACCTGACCTTGTCGGCCGAGGTCGATGCCGGGGACGCGCTGAGCCTGTTGACCGACAGCAACACCGAAGTTGTCATCGACTTCACGCACCCCGATGTCGTCATGGCGAACCTCGAGTTTCTGATCGACACCGGTATTCACGCCGTTGTGGGGACCACCGGCTTCACCGACGAACGGCTGCAACAAGTTCGGTCATGGCTGGCCGCCAAACCCGGCGTATCGGTGTTGATCGCGCCGAATTTCGCCATCGGTGCGGTGTTGTCCATGCATTTCGCCAAGCAGGCCGCGCCGTTTTTCGAGTCCGTCGAAGTGATCGAACTGCATCATCCGCAGAAGGCCGATGCTCCTTCGGGGACCGCCGGCCGGACTGCCGCGCTGATCGCCGAGGCGCGAAAAGACCTGCCGCCCAATCCAGATGCCACCAGCAGCAGCCTGCCGGGTGCCCGTGGCGCCGACGTCGACGGCGTGCCGGTGCATTCAGTACGGCTGGCCGGACTGGTCGCGCACCAGGAAGTGTTGTTCGGCACGTTGGGAGAGACCCTGACGATCCGGCACGACAGCATCGACCGCACGTCGTTCGTGCCGGGCGTGCTGCTGGCGGTTCGCCGGGTCGCCGAACACCCAGGCCTGACAATAGGAATCGAAGCGCTGCTCGATCTGCAATGACCTCAACGCGGCGTGGTGTGCCCGTCCAGTTGATGATCGCGCTGATGTGCGCGGCGCTGCTGGCCTACATCGTGTTGCTGGGCAGGACCGCGATCTTGATGATCGGCTCCGGGCGTGGCGTCGCTATCGCATTGGGCGCTGCGCTGTTGATCCTGCCCGCCATCGGCTTGTGGGCGATGATCGCCACGTTGCGCGCCGGCCTCGCCCATCAGAAGCTGGCCCGCCTTGCTGCGGAAGACGGCATGGAACTCGACGTGAGCGCGTTGCCGCGACGGCCGTCGGGGCGCATCGAACGCGACGCGGCCGACGCACTTTTCGACACGGTCCGCAGCGAACTGGACATCGATCCGCACGACTGGCGTCGCTGGTACCGGCTGGCCCGTGCCTACGACTACGCAGGAGATCGAAGCCGCGCGCGGGAAGCCATGAAGAAAGCCGTCGAGTTGCAGGGTCGCACGTGAGCAAAACGCTGTTGAGCCGGCCCGATGAACGCCGACACAAACGGTGATCGCCTGGTCGAATAGGCGCCCGCGAAATGGTGCCGGAATGGCGGTATCAACGGCGTAGTGTTCGGACGAATAGCGCCGAGCGGAGTCCGAGGATGCCGATGAGCGATCATGACTGGAGCAAACCAGCGGCGGTGGCCATTCCCAAGGAGGGGTACTTCGAGCTCGAGCGGGGCAGGTACGGTCCGATCTATCCGAGAACGCCCGCCTGCTATGGCTTTTCGATCATCGCGAAGGTCAAAGAGGGGCGCGAAGAGGCCGTCCGTGCGTACGGCAAGCAGATCGAGGAAGCGATTGCCGGGAGTCCCGACGTGCTCGCGCCGCTGCGGCTGCACTACTTGCGGTGGGTACTGTTCGACGTCGGTTCGGGACTGCATTTTCAGTACCAGGGCATCTTCGACACCGATTTCGACAAGTACACCGAGGATGCGGTGGCGCTGTTCAGCGCGACGGGGATCACCACGGTGTTCACCAACCTAGAGGGATTCCCGGAGGACTGGAAAGAGAATCCGGACGCCTTCGTGCAGTTCGTCCGTGAGCACCAGTGCCCCAGTTTCCTGGAGTACGGGGAGTACCCCTACGTCACCGCCGACGAGATCAAAAAGGCCCTGCGGCTCAAAGCGGCGTTCTCCGACATGCTCGATCAAATGCAGTGATCCGCACCGAAACACGCACCGATGCTTGAGTTGGACGACATTCAGCACATTCTGCTGACCCGTACGCCGGCGATGACAGGCCGCTATGAATTCCTGTCGTTCCACGACCCGGCCGGCGGCCGGGCCTGGCTCACTGAGCTGCTCGATCGGGTGCAGTCGGCCGCGGATGCGCAGGCCACGATGGACCGCTCACAGCGGTGGATCACGCTGGCGTTCACGTGGAGCGGCCTACGAGCAGTCGGAGTGGAAGAGGAATCGCTGGCGACTTTCCCGGAGGCGTTTCGCGAGGGGATGGCGGCTCGGGCAGACATCTTGGGCGACAGCGGGGCTAACCACCCGGACAACTGGGTCGGCGGTCTGGGCGGCGGTGACTTGCACGCAATCGCGATCCTGTTCGCGCGCGATGACGCCGAACATGCTCGTGCCACGGGAGAACACGACAAGCTTGTGGCCCGGTGCGAGGGCGTGCGCAGTCTGTCGGTGTTGGACTTGAACGCGACGCCACCGTTCAATTACGCACATGATCACTTCGGGTTCCGCGACAGGTTGTCGCAGCCGGTTATCGAGGGCTCGGGTGAAGTGC
>NZ_DATNJW010000149.1:0-15414 GCF_035603715.1 Mycobacterium sp.
AAAAAGCCGAGGCGGCAGGACGTTCCAAGGAAGCCGAAGAGGCCAAGGCCAACGCCGAACAGTGGCGGCAATGGGCCGAGGCCGCAGCCGATGCGCTGACCCGTAAGCGCTAGCCCGGCGGCTGCGCCGTGCCGTTGGGCTTCGGCGGCTCGGCGCGGTCAGGGTCGTCGAAGGTTTCCAGCAACGTTCGGGCCTGCAGATGCGCGGCGGCTCGACGGCGCTGTTCTTCGGCAGCGAGCTGAACGATCGTGCGCGACCAGACCACCCGCGCCCAGTGGAACGTCAACAAAATGATGGCGATCCAGGCCACGAAGAGCCCGATACCGGGGCCCGGGTGTCCAGAGGACACCGTCTGTCGTGACCACACGGCCAGCAGACCGGCGGCGCTGGCCACCGCGGATCCCGCCAGCGCGACCCAGGCCAGCGCCCACCGCCGGGTCAACAAGGCCAGCATCGAAAATCCAACACCGAAAACCAAGGCGAGCCAACTGAATACGCGTGACGGCAGCGCTATTGCCGCTTTTCCGGCGCCCCGAGTGGAGAACAACACATCCCATCCGCGGACATCGCCGGTGTGCGGCAGGACGAACGATCCGATCAGCACGAACACCAGAATGGCGACAACCAAAGCTCGTGCGCCCGGTTCTATTTCGCGGGCGATACGACGTTCGGCGGCTTCGATGTCGTCGCGAAAGGCGTCGAACTCGCCTCGCTTCGGCTCGTTCTGGCTCATCGAGTGCACCCCTGTGACTCTGGCGCCGCCGCGGGTTGCCCGACGCCCGGCATGCCCAGCCCGACTCCGGATGGACGTTGTGCCGCGGCGTCACCAGCACGGGTCCGGCGGTGGCTGATGACATCGCCGTCGGCGATCAGGTGATGCGGGGCGGCTCGGGTGATGGTGGTCGTGATGATGTCGCCCGCGCGCACCTGCTGCTCGCCGGGTGTGAAATGCACCAGGCGGCCGTCTCGTGCGCGTCCGCTCATCCGCGCGGTGCTGCTGTCCTTGCGGCCCTCGCCAGTGGCCACCAATAGTTCGACGGTCCGGCCGATCTGGTTGCGGTTCTCTTCCAGCGCGATCTGATCCTGGAGCGCTATCAGCCGCTCATAGCGTTCCTGGACAACGGCTTTCGGCAGCTGACCGTCCAGTTCGGCCGCGGGGGTGCCGGGACGTTTGGAGTACTGGAAAGTGAACGCGTTGGCGAACCGGGCCTGCCGAACGACATCCAAGGTAGCCGCGAAGTCGTCCTCGGTTTCACCGGGGAATCCGACGATCAGGTCGGTGGTGATCGCGGCGTGCGGCATCGCCGCGCGCACCCGATCGATGATGCCGAGGTAGCGCTCGGCCCGGTAGGACCGCCGCATGGCCCGCAACATTCGGTCCGACCCGGATTGCAGCGGCATGTGTAGCGCCGGGCAGACGTTCGGCGTCTGCGCCATCGCATCGATGACGTCGTCGGTGAACTCAGCCGGATGCGGCGAGGTGAACCGCACGCGCTCAAGGCCCTCGATGCGTCCGCATTCGGTCAGCAACTCGGCGAATGCGCCACGGTTGCGCGGTATCCGCGGGTCGGCAAACGACACCCCGTAGGCGTTGACGTTTTGGCCTAGCAGCGTGACTTCCAGCACTCCGTCGGCCACCAGCGAGCGCACTTCAGCCAGGATGTCGTTCGGGCTACGGTCGACTTCCTTGCCCCGCAACGCCGGAACGATGCAAAACGTGCAGCTGTTGTTGCAGCCCACTGAAATGGAAACCCAAGCGGCGTAGGCAGATTCGCGGGCAGCGGGCAATGCGGACGGAAACTCCTGCAACGCCTCGGCGATTTCAACCTGGGCAACCCTGTTGTGCCTGGCCCGTTCGAGCAACGTCGGCAACGAACCGATGTTGTGGGTGCCGAAGACGACGTCGACCCACGGCGCCTTGCGCAGCACGTCGTCCTTGTCTTTCTGAGCCAGGCAGCCACCGACCGCGATCTGCATGTCGGGGTTGCTCCGCTTACGCGGCGCCAGGTGGCTGATGTTGCCGTACAACTTGTTGTCGGCGTTCTCGCGGACCGCGCAGGTGTTGAAGACCACCACGTCGGCGTCGTCGCCGTCAGGCGCCCGCCGGTAGCCCGCCGCCTCGAGCAGGCCCGCCAGCCGCTCCGAGTCGTGGACGTTCATCTGACATCCGTAGGTGCGAACCTGGTAAGTACGCTGCGACAACGACGGCGTCGCTGGGGGCGCCGTATCCGATGTCACCGTCGAAGTCACTGGGCCATGGTACGGCGAGCCGTGACCACCGGTGCTCGCGTGGTAGTCCGCTCCCCAACAAACCGCCCTGGTGTTCCTAGGGTTCGACGGCCCGAAGCAGGACGCAGCCGCCTTCGTCTGAGCTAGACGCGCCTGCGCTCCCGCTCGCCGGCCAACTCGACACTGACGACGTCGTAGGCCATCGACTGCGTGAAACCGCGACGTGCGAGCATCCCCACCAGTCGGCGGATCACCCGGGCATCGGCAGCTTCGTCACTGAGGTTTTCCCGCCGAAGCTTCTTGCGCACCAATTCTTCGGCGCGACCACGCTCGGCCGCGGGATTGATGCCGCCGAGCACCGAGGCGATCACGTCGTTGTCGACGCCCTTGGTTCGCAGCTCAGCAGCCAACGCGCGCTTGCCTTTTCCTGCGTTCGCCAGCCGCGAGTACACCCACTGTTCGGCGAAGTCTGTGTCGTCGATCAATCCGACGTCGGCCAACCGATCCAGCACCCTGGTGCTTACATCGTCGGGGTATCCGCGCTTGGCCAGCTGGCCGGCCAGCTCAGCACGGGTCCGCGCCGTCGCGGTGAGCAGGCGCAGGCACAGCGCCCGCGCCTGCTCTTCGCGAGATGGCTCAGAAGTCGACGGGAGCGGGCAAGACGCTGTCATTGGTCACGTCGTCAGTCACTACCGCACCGATGCCAAGCTTTTCCTTGATCTTCTTCTCGATCTCGTTGGCCACATCGGCGTTCTCCAGCAGGAAGTTGCGGGCGTTCTCCTTGCCCTGCCCCAGCTGTTCGCCCTCGTAGGTGAACCACGACCCGGACTTACGAACGAAGCCCTGGTCCACACCCATGTCGATCAGCGAGCCTTCCTTGCTGATGCCCTTGCCGTAGAGGATGTCGAACTCGGCCTGCTTGAACGGCGGCGACACCTTGTTCTTGACGACCTTGACCCGGGTGCGGTTACCGACCGCATCGGTACCGTCCTTGAGCGTCTCGATCCGTCGCACATCCAGACGCACCGACGAGTAGAACTTCAAAGCCTTTCCACCCGTCGTTGTTTCGGGCGAGCCGAACATCACCCCGATCTTCTCGCGAAGCTGGTTGATGAAGATCGCCGTAGTGCCCGAATTGCTCAGTGCGCCGGTTATTTTCCGCAGCGCCTGACTCATCAGCCGGGCCTGCAGTCCGACGTGGCTGTCGCCCATCTCTCCTTCGATCTCCGCGCGCGGCACTAGTGCGGCCACCGAGTCGATGACCAGGATGTCCAGCGCGCCCGAACGGATCAGCATGTCCGCGATCTCGAGCGCCTGCTCGCCGGTGTCCGGTTGGCTGACCAGCAGCGAATCGGTATCCACGCCCAGCTTGCTGGCGTAGTCGGGATCCAGCGCGTGCTCGGCGTCGATGAACGCCGCGATGCCGCCTGCGGCTTGGGCGTTGGCCACCGCGTGCAGTGCGACGGTGGTCTTACCCGAGGACTCCGGGCCGTAGATCTCTACGATCCGACCACGGGGCAGGCCGCCGATGCCCAGGGCAACATCCAGCGCGATCGATCCGGTCGGGATGACCGAGATCGGTTGGCGCACTTCGTCACCGAGCCGCATCACCGAACCTTTGCCGTGACTCTTCTCAATCTGGGCCATCGCCAGTTCGAGGGCCTTTTCGCGATCTGGGGCTTGTGCCATGGTGTGCTACCTCTCGGTGTAGTCGTCGTTCGGTTTGACCGGTCTCGGTCGGTTGGCCGTGACGTTAAAGCAGCCCTCCGACAAGTCGGGCCCGTCGAACGATCACCACAGTAGCGAACAGGTGTTCGAAAGCAAGGAGGCGCGCCGCCGGCGTGTCTAGGGTCCGATCACCACTGTTCGCGGGGGACGTCGAAGTCGACACACAGCGCGCGCCACACGTCGCGCGGGTCGATTCCGTCCTCGATCGCCTGTGCGGCGGTGCGCCCATCGAACGTGGTCAGCACGTGGTCAGCCAGCACCGATCCGCCATATGTCGCGCCGAACCGCAGGGTCACCCGATCGTGAAATTCCGTGAGCCGCACCCAGCCAAGCTACCTACCCGGCAGGCGCGAGCGCATGACGGCACACCTGCACCGGGTCGGTGACGTCGGCCGCGCCGGCGGCGGCGCGCTGCGCGGCGTCGCGGTAGCTCGGCGTCGCCAACACTTCGGCGGCGGCGCTGACCAGTGCCTCGTCTGTCAACGGCCGTACCAGGCGCCCACTGCCTTGGCGCACCACCCGGTTGGCAATCTCCCATTGGTCTCCCCCGCCGGGCACCACCACCAGCGGAACGCCGGCCAGCAGTGTCTTGGCCACCATGCCGTGTCCGCCGCCGCAGATCACCAGGTCGGCATGCGCGAGCAGGTCGTCTTGGCGGCCCAGCCCGGCCACCGCCCACGGCGGCAGCGTCAGATCCGGACCGTTCAGTCTCGACACGATCACCCGCGCACCGGCGGGCAGGCCAGATCCGGGCACCAGGCAGTCCAGGGCGGCCTGATCCAACCCTTTCGTTCCGGTCATCGCCGTCGACGGAGCGACCACCACCACCGGTCCCGAGCCCGGCGGGATGGACAGCAGCTGCTCGGTCGGCTCGAAGTGCAGCGGACCCACCACGACGGCTTCGGCCGGCCAGTCCGGACGCGGGACCTCCAAGGCAGGCAGCGTCGCGATCAGCCGGCGCAGTGGGCCGGAATCGGTTGCCGGCAAACCGATCTCGACGCGTACCTCCGCACGCTGGCGGGCGCCCGCCCGCACGGATCGCGCGGTCAGCGCGCGCATCGTGGCATCCCGCAACCGGCCGCGGATCCCGGTGCCCGGCGCCAGCCCGCTGCCGATCGGCGGCAGGCCTTTGGACGGCAGGTACAGCGGATGCGGATTCAGTTCGACCCACGGAATTCCCAGCAGCTCAGCCGACATCCCGCCGCAGGCGGTGATCACGTCGGACACCACCAGGTCCAGCCCCATGGCCTGGAGCTGAGGCACGTTCAGCACCGCCATCCGAGCCGCGCGCTGGTGGATCTTGGCACCGGCGTCGCCGTCGTCGTCGTCCGCGGTGGGGTCGAGCCCGGCCAATTCGACGGCATCGACACCGGCGGCGCGAGCGGTTTCCAGCCACTCGGCACCGGTCAGCAGGGTGGGGGTGTCGCCGGCGGCCACGAACCGCTGACACAACGCGATGGCCGGAAACGAGTGTCCGGGATCCGGCCCGGCCACCACGGCGACGCGCATCGCATTACCCTGCCACAGCGGCTCGCTAGGCTGGTGATCATGACCGAGCAGACTCTCGAAAACACCCGCACCGTCGAGGTCTTTCTGTATGCGCTGCAGGACGCCGACCTCGATACCGCCAGCGCCGCATTGGCCGAAGATCTGGTTTATCAGAACGTCGGTTTGCCCACGATCCATGGCCGCCGCAGGGCGATGAAACTGTTCAGCCCGCTCGGCGGAGCCAGCCGTTTCGAGGTGAAGATCCACCGCATCGCCGCCGACGGCGCCGCCGTACTCACCGAACGCACCGATGCACTGATCTTCGGTCCGCTGCGGCTGCAATTCTGGATCTGCGGCGTATTCGAAGTCCACAACGGACAGATCACGCTGTGGCGCGACTACTTCGATTTCTTCGACATGTTCAAGGCAACCCTGCGCGGCCTCGCCGGTCTGGTTGTGCCGGCGCTGCGGACGTCTTTCTAACTCCGATGTCCGAAAGCGCGGTACGGCCCAACGCGTTTCAGTTCATCCGGTACTGCTGCGGGGGGCAGCTGCCCGACTCGATGCGGGACTGGGTGCGCAACGATCTGACCAGCAAGGGTGCGACGGTCCGGATGATGCGCCGGGTGGCGGTGCCTGCGGTGCTGGTGCTTGCGCCGTTCTGGCTGATCCCGACGACGTGGGACGTCCACCTGAGCATGACGCTGCCCATTCTGATTCCGTTCGTGTACTTCTCCCACGCACTGAACAAGGTGTGGCGCCGGCACATGCTGCAAGTGCACGGCCTCGACCCGAATCTGGTCGACGCGCGCCGCAGTAAGCGCGAAGAACAGATGCGTCAGTCGTATATCGAGCGGTACGGCCCCAGGGACGAATCGACCAGCCACGGCCAAGACATCTGAGCTCTACGCCCGGCGGGGTAGCCCGCCGAGTTCGTCGAAGGCCCGCGACCAGCCGATCAGACGGTCGGTGGCTCCGGCCAGCTCGTCACGATAGCGCTGTCGCGACTCGACCAACGCGGCGCCGCGATCACCGTTCGCCGAAGACACCAATTGTGCTGCCGCGGTGACCATTTCGTTGTACTGACGCACCCCGGCGCTCAATTGCGCGGTGAACGCGTTGATGGTGGGCGCCAGATATGAGCGGGACTGTGGCGTGCCATTGGCCGCGCGCTCCATCGACACCACCTCGGCGGCCGTCGCCGCCATGGCAGCCGAGCTCTTTTTGGCCGCCGCGGTCAGCTCACTGATCTCGCTGTCGGGCAACATGTTGCCGCGCTCCATGACTCCGAGCAACGAGAAGAATCCCCGTTCGGAAGCGCCAAGTGCATACATCGCCGGGCGGGCCGCCGAACTCGGCGGCGGCAGACGCCGAATGTTGGTGGGCCGCTGCGCGGGCAGCGGATCGGCTTTCATCCAGCGGTAGCGGATCAGCAGCAGCGTGGCGATCATCGCTTGCGCGACAGCGACGCCGCCGGTGATCTCCAGCAGTAGCGCGAACCAGCCCCATGCCGCCAGGATCGCCGTCACCACGCCCCAGAACACGCACCCCGCGCTGAAGATCAGACCCCAGCGCAGCGCGCGACGCCTACGACGCAGCTGTCGTTCCCGCGGATCGATCGCCGCGCTGATCTTCTGGACTAACAGCTCGGAAAGGTCGCTGGCCGTGTCGAGGCCGCGCATCAGCAATGTCCGCCACGCGGAATTGCGACCCGGCTGCACCGCCATCGAAGTGCTCGTCTCTTACTGACCGAGGGGTTTTTCGGTGGGCGCAGCCGTAGGCGCCGATGCCGGGGTGCTCGGCGCAGCCGCGGAACCGCTCGCCGCCCCGCCGGCCGGCAACGCGTCGCCGCGCATCGACGCCCGGATCTGCTCCAACCGCGAGTGGCCGGCCATCTCCACGCCGGCCTGCTCGACCTCGATCATCCGGCCCTGCACCGAGCTCTGCGCCAGTTCAGCCTGACCCAGCGCGTTGGCGTAGCGACGCTCGATCTTGTCGCGCACCTCGTCGAGGTTCGGGGTGGTACCGGGCGCCGCGATCTCGCTCATCGACCGCAACGACTTGCTGACCTGTTCCTGCATCTTGGCCTGCTCCAGCTGGCTGAGCAGCTTGGTGCGTTCGGCGATCTTCTGCTGCAGCACCATCGCGTTCTGCTCGACGGCCTTCTTGGCCTGTGCGGCAGCGCCCAGCGCCTGGTCGTGCAAGGCCTTGAGATCTTCCACGCTCTGCTCGGAGGTGACCAGCTGCGCCGCGAACGCCTCGGCGGCGTTGTTGTATTCGGTGGCTTTCGCGGTGTCGCCCGCGGCGGTGGCCTGGTCGGCCAGCGTCACCGCCTGCCGAACGTTGACCTGAAGCTTCTCGATGTCGGCCAGTTGGCGGTTGAGCCGCATCTCGAGTTGGCGCTGGTTGCCGATAACCGAGGCGGCCTGCTGAGTCAGCGCCTGGTGCTGACGCTGCGCCTCCTCGATGGCCTGCTGGATCTGCACTTTCGGGTCGGCGTGTTCGTCGATCTTCGAGTTGAACAGCGCCATGACGTACTTCCACGCCTTGACGAACGGATTGGCCATGGGTTAGCTCCGCCTTTGTGTGTAGGTGTCTGCCCTGAGGCTCAACTTATCGTCTCCGCCGTGATTGCCACACCCTCACTAGCCGGGCTAGGCGACGGCCATCGAGACGACGGGCGGAATGACGACCTTGGTGCTGGCGTCGATGTTGGCCGCACTGCGGGCGCTGGCCATTGCCCGCTCCCGGCGGGCCAGCTGTTCGCTGGCGTCGACGAGCAGCTGAGACAACGGCACGTCCAAGGCGTCGCAGATCGCGCTGAGCAGCTCGCTGGAAGCCTCTTTGCGGCCGCGCTCGACCTCGGACAGGTATCCCAGGCTGACCCGCGCGGAGTCGGATACCTGACGCAGCGTCCGGCCTTGCTTGGTGCGGGCACGACGCAGTACGTCGCCGAGGACTTCGCGTAGCAATGACGCCATCGCGCTCTCCTTAACTCCGGTCAGCTTGATTCTTCATCAGGTCAACGCACGCCGCGCGGTCAATGGTTCCCGGCCTGGCTTACTCGGCCGCGACCAGGGCCCGCAGCCTGCTGATCGACTCGCGCACCGCCGAGATTCGGATGTCCCAGCGCGTTCCGGTGAGCTTCAGCTCGATCACCTCGGTGTCGACCGGGCCGGCCAGACCCATGAACACCGTGCCCACTTCATGGCCGCCGTGTGGGTCGGGTCCCGCGACGCCCGTCAACCCGACACCCCAGGTGGCATCGCAGCGTTGGCGCGCGCCGACAGCCAACGCCCGGGCGGTCGGGCCCGCAACCGGGCCGACCTCGTCGAGAATCTGCGGCGCGACGCCGGCCAGCACGACTTTGGTGTGCTCGGTATAGGTGATCAGGCCGCCACGCAGGACCTCACTGGCACCGGGCACGCCGGCCAGCGTCGCGGCCAGCAGCCCCGCGGTCAGCGACTCGGCAGTTGCGACGCTCTGCTTGCGGACGGTCAGATCGGCGACCAGCCCACGCGCATCGTCACTGAGCAGCGGGTCGTCCACGAGCATCCTTTGCGGCGGAGGCGACGTAGTCCAACCCGGTGAGCACGGTCAGCACGATCGCGGCTGCCATCACCACCCATGCGGCCACCAGCCAGGAACCCGACAGCGGCAGCACGAACATTCCGATCGCGACGGCTTGCACGAGGGTCTTGAGCTTGCCGCCGCGACTGGCAGGGATGACGCCGTGGCGAAGCATCACAAACCGCAACACCGTGATCCCGACCTCGCGAGCCAGGATGACGGCCGTCACCCACCAGTGCAGGTCACCGAGCATCGACAGCCCGATCAGCGCGGCGCCGATCAGCGTCTTGTCCGCGATCGGGTCGGCCATCGTGCCGAATTCGGTCACCATGCCGTAGTTACGGGCCAAGGCACCGTCGAAACGGTCGGTGATGACGGCGACCGCGAAAACGACGAAAGCGATTATCCGGCTGGCGGTTTCGTGCCCGTTACCGGCGAACAATGCCAGCAGGAAGACCGGAACAAGCACCAGTCGCAACAGCGTGAGCACGTTAGCGAGGTTGGTGACCCGAACGCGCGGGACTACTGGACCTGTTTGAGGCTGTCCCGACACGGCAACAGAATATCGGTTAGCGCAGCGCTGAGCCTTATTACCCGCTCCACGCCGCGCCACGCGATCAGCATCGTCGCCGGGCGCGGCCCAACCGATACTCTGCAATTCGTGAACGCAGCGAGCGATCCACCGGCCAACGGGCCTGCGATCCGGCGCGCGCGAACCTCTGACGTCCCGGTGATCAAGGACCTCGTCGACACCTACGCGGGCAAGATCCTGTTGGAAAAGAACCTGGTGACGCTGTATGAAGCGGTCCAGGAGTTCTGGGTGGCCGAGCACGAAGGCGTCGTGGTCGGTTGCGGCGCATTGCATGTGTTGTGGGCCGATCTCGGCGAGGTGCGCACCGTAGCCGTCGACCCGTCGATGACGGGACGCGGCATCGGGCATGCCATCGTCGACCAGCTTCTCCGGATCGCCCGTAACTTGCAGCTGGAGCGCCTGTTCGTGTTGACCTTCGAGACTGAATTCTTCGCCCGGCACGGGTTCACCGAGATCGAGGGCACCCCGGTGACCGCCGAGGTTTTCGAGGAAATGTGCCGCTCCTACGACATCGGTGTCGCCGAGTTCCTGGATCTCAGCTACGTCAAGCCGAACACTCTGGGCAACTCGCGGATGCTGCTGGTGCTGTAGTGGGCGGGGTGGACGCTCAACCCGTTGTCGTCATCACCGGCGCTTCGCAGGGAATCGGCGCCGGCCTGGTCGCCGGCTACCGCGGGATCGGGTACGCCGTCGTCGCCAACTCGCGCAATGTGACCCCAAGCGACGATCCGATGGTGCTCACCGTCGCCGGAGATATCGGACAGCCCGGCGTCGGCCAACGCATCGTCGACGCCGCGCTCGAGCGGTTCGGCGGAATCCGAACGGTGATCAACAACGCGGGCATCTTCATCTCCAAGCCGTTCACCGAGTACACCGACGCGGACTATGACGCGATCACCGGGGTCAATCTGCGCGGATTTTTTGAGGTTTCGCGTGCCGCGGTGTCCGCGATGCTGCGCGGCGGAGCAGGCGGCCACCTGGTCAACATCTCGACCACTCTGGTCGAGAACGCGGACTCTGCGCTCCCCTCAGCGTTGGCGTCACTGACCAAAGGCGGGTTGAACGCCGTCACCAAAGAACTGGCCATCGAGTACGCGAAGCACGGCATCCGGTGCAACGCCGTCGCTCTCGGCGACATTCGCACTCCCATGCACGATCCGGCCACATACGATGCATTGGCCAAGAGGCATCCGTTGGGGCGCGTGGGCGACATCGACGATGTCGTCAAGGGCGTGCTGTACCTGGAGAACTCGCCCTTTGTCACCGGCGAGATCCTGCACGTGGATGGAGGTCAAAGTGCCGGACACTGATGCGCTGCGCGACGCCCTGGACCGCTGGAAGGCCGGCATCGACGCACACGAGCCCGAACGGGTCTCGGAGGTCTTCACCGAGGACGCCATCTTCCAGGGTCTACGCCCCTACAGCGTTGGCCGCCAAGGCGTTATCGACTACTACGCGAGCCAACCGGTAGGCCTGACCGTCGAATACGAGATCCTGCAGACCCGCCGACTGGCCGATGATCAGGTGCTCGGATACGTCCACGCCGACTTCACGTTTCCGGACGGACGCCTCGTCAGCGTGTTCCTCGGCGTGGCAGTCAAGCACAGCGACGACGGCTGGAGTATCTACTACTACCAGGCGTCCAAACTCGATTAGTCTGCGGCTCAGTCGATTTCGCTGTCGGTATCCGAGCCGTCGGCGCTTGAGCCGCCGCGGATCAGCGCCAACGTTCCGGCCAGGTCCTCGGGCTTGACCAACACGTCACGCGCTTTGGAACCTTCGCTCGGGCCGACGATGTCGCGGGTCTCCATCAGGTCCATCAGCCGGCCGGCTTTGGCGAAACCGACCCGAAGCTTGCGTTGCAGCATCGATGTCGAGCCGAACTGGCTGGATACCACCAACTCGACGGCCTGCAGCAAGACGTCCATGTCGTCGCCGATGTCGGGGTCGACATCCTTGCGTTCGCCGCTGGCCTTGGCGGTGGTGACGCCCTCGGTGTACTCGGGTTCGGCTTGGTCCTTGCACGCGGTGACGACGGCGTGGATCTCCTCGTCGGTGATGTAGGCACCCTGCAGTCGTAGTGGCTTACTGGCACCCATCGGCAGGAACAGGCCGTCACCCATGCCGATCAACTTTTCGGCGCCGGCTTGATCCAGGATCACCCGGCTGTCGATGAGCGACGACGTGGCGAACGCCAGCCGCGATGGCACGTTGGTCTTGATCAAGCCGGTCACCACGTCGACGGAGGGGCGCTGAGTGGCCAGCACCAGGTGAATGCCTGCTGCACGGGCCTTCTGGGTGATCCGCACGATGGCATCCTCGACGTCGCGCGGCGCCGTCATCATCAAGTCGGCGAGCTCGTCGACAATCGCCACGACGTACGGGTAGGGCCGGTACTCCCGCTGGCTGCCCAGCGGCGCGGTGATCGCTCCGCTGCGCACCTTTGCGTTGAAGTCGTCGATATGACGAACCCGGGACGCCTGCATGTCCTGGTAGCGCTGCTCCATCTCCTCGACCAGCCACGCCAGCGCCGCTGCCGCTTTCTTCGGCTGGGTGATGATCGGCGTGATCAGGTGCGGAATGCCTTCGTAGGGCGTCAGTTCCACCATCTTCGGGTCGATCAGGATCATCCTGACCTCTTCCGGTGTGGACCGGGTGAGCAACGAGACCAGCATCGAGTTGACGAAGCTTGACTTACCGGAGCCGGTGGAACCGGCGACCAGCAGGTGCGGCATCTTAGCCAGGTTGGCCGAGATGAAGTCGCCTTCGATGTCCTTGCCCAGCCCGATCACCAGCGGGTGGTGGTCGCGGCGGGTCGTTGGCGCGGTGAGAACGTCGGCCAGACGCACCATTTCGCGGTCGGTGTTGGGCACCTCGATGCCGACGGCGGACTTGCCCGGGATCGGCGCGAGCATCCGGACGCTCTCGGTGGCCACCGCATACGCGATGTTCTTCTGCAGGGCGGTGATCTTCTCCACCTTGACGCCGGGGCCCAGCTCGACCTCGTAGCGGGTGACGGTCGGCCCGCGCGTGCAGCCGGTAACCGCAGCGTCGACCTTGAACTGTTGCAGGACCGAGCTGATCGAATCGGCCATCTGATCGTTGGCGGCGCTCCGCTTCTTCGGCGGATCGCCGGCCACCAGCAGGCTCAGCGGCGGCAGCGTGTACGGGCCCTCGACAACCCGGTCCACGACCAGGGTGTCTTGCTTGGCAACGGTTTTGGCGTCGCGCTTGCGGCTGCGCGACACCGTCGGCTCCGGCACCGTCGGGTTGTCGTCCGGGGCGACCGGGCCGGCGCTCGACGGCCACGCCTGGGCTTCATCGTCGCCGTACGTCGAGGATTCGTCGTAGTAGCCGTCGGAGAAGTCCTCGGCGACACCATTTTCCGTGCTCGTCTCGTCGTAATACTCATCGCCGTCGCGGTAGTCGAACATCCGCGTGCCGAACATGGAACGCAGCGTCTCCGGCAGTTCGCGAATCGTCGTGCCCGTCAACAGAAGCAGGCCGAACAGCGCGCCGATGAACAACAGCGGTGCGCAGATCCACTTGGTCAATCCTTCGGAGAGCGGACCCCCGATGGCGAAGCCGAAGAATCCGGCGGCGTGCGCACGTCCGGCCGGAGTGTCCGGCGAGCCGGCCCACAGATGCCACAAGCCCAGCACCGGCAGCGCCATCATCGCCGCGCCGAGCACCAGCCGGGGGCGGGCCTCCGGATTCGGCTCGGTGCGCATCAACAGCACGGCGACCGCAGCGGTGACCACGGGCAGCACCACCACCGCCGAGCCGATGAAGATGCGCACCACCGAGTCGACCCAAGCGCCAACCGGGCGGGCGGCGTCGAACCAGGAGCTGGCGGCGATGACGACCGCCAAACCCAGCAACGCCAGAGCAATCCCGTCGCGACGGTGGCCCGGATCGATCTCGCGGGCCCGGCCCACCGATCGGGCCGTGCTGCCGGTCCCCTTGGCCAGCATCAGCCACGTTCCACGCATGGCGCGACCACACGCCAGCCCGGCGTTGGTCACCAGCGAGTGGTTGCGGCGCCCGGCGGGCCGGCGCGGGGCCTTAGCGGGCCTTCGCGCGGGGCTACGCCGGGGCTGCGCCGACCGCGAAGAGCTCTTTGACCTGCTCGTTCGGGCTCTGGAGCGCGCGACAGTCTTGCTAGCCATGCGGCAAGCCTAATCGCTAAAACACCATCTGCACCATCCGCCACACTGGTTACCTGGCCGTGACCATGCAACCGGCGTTTCACCGGCGAAAACGCCCTCGGTAGGGTGACACCCGTCACTCATCTTCAGGAGGCCTGCATGCCCGTCGTCGTCGTCGCCACGCTGACCGTCAAACCCGAATCGGTCGACACCGTTCGTGACATCCTCACAACCGCGGCAGAGGAGGTGCACGCGGAACCCGGTTGCCAGCTGTATTCGGTGAACCAATCGGGCGAGACCTTCGTCTTTGTCGAGCAATGGGCGGACGAGGAGGCGCTCAAGACCCATAGCAGCGCTCCCGCGGTGGCCAAGATGTTCACCGCGGCCGGCGAGCACCTGGTCGGCGCACCCGACATCAAAATGCTGCAACCAGTTCCCGCCGGCGACCCCGACAAAGGGCAAATTCGCCCGTGACCGGAGGCCCACTCGGAGGCAAAGTTGCGCTGATCACCGGCGCTGCGCGCGGGCAGGGCCGCGCCCATGCGGTGCGCCTGGCGTCCGAGGGCGCCGACATCATCGGGGTCGACATCTGCGCGCCGATTGCCAGCGTTCCCTACCCACTGGCGAGCGCCGACGATCTTGCCGCCACCGTGAAACTCGTCGAAGACATCGGAGCACGAATCGTCGCCAAGGAGGCCGACGTTCGCGACCGGGCATCGCTGTCAGACGCGGTTCAGGCCGGTGTTGACGAACTCGGCCGACTCGACATCGTGGTCGCCAACGCCGGTATCGCCCCGATGCAGTCGGGTGACGACGGCTGGCGCGACGTGATCGATGTCAATCTGACCGGGGTCTACAACACCATCAAGGCCGCGATACCGGTCTTGATCAAACAGGGGGCCGGCGGGTCGATCGTGCTGATCAGCTCCGCCGCCGGCCTGGCCGGCGTGGGCAGCCCGGACGCGGGTTCGGTGGGCTACGCGGCCGCCAAGCACGGCGTGGTCGGTCTGATGCGCGTGTACGCGAATCTGCTTGCCAAACAGAATATCCGGGTCAATTCGATTCACCCGACCGGCGTCGAGACACCGATGATCGACAATGACTTCACCCGGGGATGGCTGGCCAAGATGGCAGCCGAGTCAGATTCGCCGGGCAGCATGGGCAATGCGTTACCGGTGGAGGTGCTCCAACCCGAGGACATCGCCAACGCGGTCGCGTGGCTGGTGTCCGACCAAGCCCGCTACATCACCGGTGTCACGCTGCCGGTCGATGCGGGATTCCTGAACAAGTAGCGCGTGGCGAGAAATCCAGCGGCACAAACCGCGTATGGCCCCATGGTGTTGGTCGCCTTGGAACAAAGCGAACCGCGCGGCCGCCGGTTGGTGGACGATGACCTGGCGGCGCGATTCTTGCCGGCGCCAACCCGGTGGCTGGTGACCAAGACGCCGCCGAACCCGATGAGACGACTGGCGATGGCCGCGATGGAGCGCGAGGGCCCAGGCCTATGGGCCAGCATGAACTGCCGTAAGCGCTATATCGCCGACAAGGTCAACGAATCACTCGACGACATCGACGCAGTGGTCGTCCTGGGAGCCGGATTCGACACGCTGGCTTACCGGTTGGCCAGAAGGAACCGGATCCCGATCTTCGAGGTCGACC
>NZ_DATNJW010000150.1:0-9898 GCF_035603715.1 Mycobacterium sp.
CAAGATCTTCTACAAAGACGCCTTCGCCAAGCACCAGGAGTTGTTCGACGAACTCGGCGTCAACGTCAACAACGGACTGGTCGACTTGTACAACAAGATCGAGACCCTGCCCGCGTCACTGCATGACGAGATCGTCCGCGATCTGCACGCCTGCCACGAGCACCGCCCCGAACTGGCTATGGTCGATTCGGCCAAGGGAATCAGCAACTTTCACTCACCCAGCGATGTAATCGTGGATGCGTCGATGCCGGCGATGATCCGCGCGGGCGGCAAGATGTACGGTGCCGACGGTCGGCAGAAGGACACCAAGGCCGTCAACCCCGAGTCCACGTTCTCCCGCATCTATCAGGAGATCATCAACTTCTGCAAGACGCACGGACAGTTCGACCCGACAACAATGGGCACCGTGCCCAACGTTGGCCTGATGGCACAGCAAGCCGAAGAATACGGGTCGCACGACAAGACGTTCGAGATCCCCGAAGACGGTATCGCCGACATCGTCGACCTCGAGACCGGCGAAGTGCTGCTGACACAAAATGTTGAGGCCGGCGACATTTGGCGGATGCCCATCGTGACCGACGCGGCGATCCGCGACTGGGTCAAGCTGGCGGTCACCCGGACGAGGAACTCTGGCATGCCGGTGGTGTTCTGGTTGGATCAGGAGCGTCCGCACGAGTACGAGCTGCGCAAGAAGGTCAACACCTACCTCGCCGACCACGACACCGAGGGCCTCGATATCCAGACCATGTCGCAGGAACGCGCGATGCGGCACACGATCGAGCGCGCCATCCGCGGGCAAGACACCATCGCCGCCACCGGCAACATCCTGCGCGACTACCTCACTGACTTGTTCCCGATCCTCGAGCTGGGCACCAGCGCCAAGATGCTGTCCATCGTGCCGCTGATGGCCGGTGGGGGAATGTATGAGACGGGAGCGGGCGGTTCAGCGCCTAAGCACGTCCACCAGCTGGTCGAGGAGAACCACTTACGGTGGGATTCACTCGGCGAATTCCTGGCGCTGGGAGCGTGTTTCGAGGACATCGGAATCAAGACCGGCAACGAGCGGGCCAAGATCCTGGGTAAGACGCTCGACGATGCGATCGGAAAGCTGTTGGACAACAACAAGAGTCCGTCGCGCAAGACCGGTGAGCTCGACAACCGTGGCAGCCAGTTCTACCTGGCGCTGTACTGGGCGCAGGAACTCGCCGCGCAGCACGACGACGAGGAATTGCGCAAGCACTTCGCCGCGCTGGCCGAGGAACTGGGCAAGGACGAAGACGCCATCGTCGCCGAACTCGATGAAGCGCAAGGCGAATCGGTCGATATCGGCGGCTATTACCGACCGGACGACGAGAAGCTCACCGCAGTGATGCGGCCGAGCAAAACGCTCAACACGGCGCTGGCTGAGGCGCGCGACTGATCGGTCAGTCGACCAGGCCGCGAAGCGTCTCGATCAGCTTGACCCGCTCGGCGGCCGTGCCGGCGATCGGCACCACGTTCAACGTGGTGACCCCGGCTTCACGGAAGGCCGCCACGCGTTCCTTGACGAACCCGGGCGCTCCGATCAGCGAGACGTCGCGCACCAGCTCGTCGGGAACGGCCTTGGCGGCTGCCTCTTTGTCGCCGGCCAGATAGAGCTCTTGAATGCGGTCTGCCGCTTCGCCATAGCCGTATCGGGTGGCCAGGGTGTGGTAGAAGTTCTTGCCCTTGGCACCCATACCGCCGATGTAGAGCGCCAAGTGCGGCTTCACCACTTCCCTGAGCGGCTCGACGTTTTCACCGATGGCCAGGGTCGGACCGGCGAAGACCTCGAGATCGCCCAGAGCCGGGTCGCGGTTCGCTTTTCCGGTCGACAGCGCCTTGCCCCAGACGTCCTGCGCCTTCTCCGGGAGGAAGAAGATGGGCTGCCAACCTTCGGCGACCTCGGCGGCCAGCTCGACGTTCTTGGGTCCCAGCGCGGCGATCAGCACTGGAATACGTTCGCGGACGGGCTTATTGATGAGCTTCAATGCCTTGCCCAGGCCGGTGCCCTGTTCGGCGGGCAGCGGAATCGTGTAGTGGGTGCCCTCATAGCGCAGCGTCTCGCGCCGCCACACCTGGCGGCAGATCTCGATGACCTCCCGGGTGCGTGCGATGGGCGCGTCGTAGGGCACGCCGTGGAAACCCTCCATCACCTGGGGGCCGGACGCGCCCAGGCCGAGGATGAACCGGCCGTCGGAGACATAGTCCAGACCGGCGGCCGTCATCGCGGTCAACGTGGGTGTGCGGGTGTAGAGCTGGAGGATGCCCGATGCCAGCTCGACACGATCGGTGCTGGCGGCCAGGTATCCGAGGGCGCTTACCGCGTCGAACGAATACGCCTCGGGGACAAAGACAATGTCCAAACCCGCGCGCTCGAGGTCGGCCACCTCGGCGGCCACCTCTTTGAAGCCGCCCGCGTAGTTGATCCCTAGCCCGATTCGCATGCCTGGCTCCCTATGCCGTCGAGGCCTCGACGGCCTCCTGCTGGATTCTCGGAAATTGTGCGGCCATCGCTTCGGATAACGCCGTCGCACCGGAGAGCGGTCGCACCATCACCTTAAGGTCATCGATCAGGCCGTCGTCGTTGACGTGGATGAAGTCGCAACCGTTGACCGTCACGCCGGGTGCGCCCGCGATCCCGGTCTCGAACTCAAGCGCGTGGTTACCGCCTGCGCTGTCGTGAATCTCGCGGACGTAGCGAAAGTCTTCGAAGACGCGCAGCACGCCGCGCAGGATCGCCGCGGTGATCGGCTTGCCGACGTAGGGCTTGAACGCCACCGGGCTGGTGAATACGACGTCGTCGGCGAGCAGGGCCGCCATCGCCGCTTCGTCGCGTTCTTCGACTGCCTTGCGGAAGGGATGCATCGGATACCTCTGATGGTCACTTTGTTGAGTAGGTGAGCTCGACAGTAGAACGTCGAGCCGAGTATGTCCATAGACTAATAATCAATTTTTTGACTATTACCTGATGTACTATCGCCGAATGTCGTTACGTGACGCCGTGTTGGTCGCGCTGCTCGAGGGCGAGTCGTCCGGCTACGACCTGGCCAAAGACTTCGACGCCTCGGTGGCGAACTTCTGGATGGCCACACCGCAGCAGCTTTATCGCGAGCTCGAACGTCTTTCCGCGCAGGGCCTGATCCAGGCGCGCATCGTCGAGCAGGAGCGCCGGCCGAACAAGCGGATGTTCTCGCTGACCGACGCGGGCTATGAGGAGATTCGGCAGTTCACCGGGAGGCCGCCTAAGCCGTCGGCGATCCGCGACGAACTGCTCGTCAAAGTGCAGGCACTCGACGTCGGCGACACTGCGGCAGTTCGTGACCTCATCGTCGAACGCCGCGACCGGGCCGAGGCGAAGGTGCAGCGCTACGAACGGCTGCGCGACCGTATTCTCGACGGCCGCAGCGAAGACGAATTTCTGGCCACGGCGCCGCGGATAGGGCCGTACCTGACCCTGATGCGCGGGATTTCCTACGAGGAAGAAAACGCCCGCTGGGCCGAGCGGGCGCTGACGATCATCGAGCAGCGTCAGGGCGCCGGGTCGGTCAGGTAGTGCGCGATGACCGGGCGCAGCCACTCGACGAGTTGTGCGTCGGACATGGCCGTCAATGGCGGCACGCCGAGGATGTAGCGGGCCACAGCCACGCCGAGTAGTTGGGAGCCGACCAGGGATGCGCGCTCGGGCGCGCGGTCGGGCGTGACGGTGGCCAGCGCGGGAGCCACCTGGCTGACGAAGACCGTGAGCAGAGCGTCCGCGGCGGCCCGGTTGGTGGCGGCCGCCCGCAGCAGCGGAAGCAGCGGACCCTGCGGGCCCCACGCCTCGACGAACACCGGCAGCAGGACATCGGCCAGCCGATCCGGTGCAACGCCCATGAGAACCGGAAAGTTGATCTCGAATTGCGAGGCCGCGGCGAAGAGCGCGGCCTTGTTGCCGAAGTAGTGCATGACCAGCGCGGGGTCGACGCTAGCCGCCGAGGCGACCGAGCGGATGGTCGTGCGCTCGAAGCCGTGGCTGCCGAACTGCGATCGTGCGATGTCCAGGATCGCTGCCCGGGTGGCCTGACCATCGCGTCCATCGCGCGTTTTCGGTGGCATCCCGGCATTGTATTCAACAACTGTTGACATCGTCGGAGGAACCGCCTAGCTTCGAGTTCAACAGTTGTTGATATGCCTTACCGAACCGCCTGCCAGGAGAGGTCGCGCTCATGACCGTCACCGCCATCCAGATCGGGCTCGACCCGGACGTCATCGATTACTCCTCGGCTGACTTCGCGCAGTTTCCCGGGTTGTCGAAAGAAAAGCTGCGCGCCGCCAACGAGGAGAACGTGGCCGGCCTGCGCGCCGCCGGCTACGACGTCGACAACTGCCTGATCGAGTTCGGTCAGGCCGGCGCCGACCAGGCCGGCCAATGGCTGGCGGCCAAGCGCTACGACGCGGTGCTGATCGGCGCGGGCGTGCGACTGCTGGCCGCAAACACGCTGCTGTTCGAGATGATTGTCAACGCCGCGCACGTTGCCCAGCCCGGCTGCCGCTTTGTGTTCAACCGTGGGCCCGTTGCCACGCCGGACGACATCCGTCGCTGGTACCCAATCCCCGAGGCGGTGGCGTGATGACCACACACGTCGTCGATGTCCTGGTCGTCGGCGCGGGCCCGACCGGGCTCACTGCCGCCGGTGACCTCGCACGAGCGGGCCGGTCGGTCACGATCCTGGAGCGCCGGCCGACGATCAACCCGTCCAGCCGCGCGTTCGCCACGATGGCGCGCACGCTGGAGGTGCTGGATGCCCGCGGAATCGCCGACGATCTGCTGGCGCGTTCGCACCAGGCTTCCGGTGTAACGATTTTCGGCGGCGCCCGCATCGACCTGACCCACCTCGACTCGCCCTACCAATTCGCGATGATCACCCCACAGACCAACGTCGACCAGGCGCTGGATACCTACGCCGCCGCGCAGGGCGCGGTGATTCGGCGCGGCCTCGAAGTCGTCGGCCTCGAACAGGATGCCGACCAGATATCGGTGACTACCCGGCCGTACGGCGGTGGCCCGCAGACTCGTTGGCGGGCAAAGTATTTGATCGGAGCCGACGGGGCGCACAGCACGGTTCGCGGATTGCTCGGGGTGGATTTCCCCGGCAAGACGATCTTGTCATCGATCGTGCTCGCCGATGTCAAGTTGGCGCACGGGCCGACCGGCGGCGGGCTGACGCTGGGCAGCACACCCAACGAGTTCGCGTTCTTGGCGCCGTACAACCGTCGCGAGGGGGACGGTTGGTGGTATCGCGCGATGGTGTGGGATCGCAAGCACCAAGTGCCCGACAGCGAGCCGGTGGATTCCGATGAAATCGCACGCGTTCTCGCACAGGCGATGAAGGCCGATCTCGGCTTGCTCGAGGTCGGCTGGAAGTCCCGATTCCATTGTGATGAACGGCAAGTCGAGCAGTATCGGCATGGCCGAGTGTTCCTGGCCGGCGACGCGGCGCACGTGCACTCACCGATGGGCGGGCAGGGTATGAACACCGGCATCCAGGACGCCGCGAACCTGGCCTGGAAAATCGACGAGGTGCTCGCCGGCGCCGATGACGCGGTGCTGGACAGCTATCACGACGAGCGTCATCCGATCGGCCAGCGGGTCCTGTCGCAGTCCGGGATGATGGCGCGCGGCGTCACCCTTCGTCCGAGGATCGCACGCGCCATACGAAACCTGTTGGCGCCCAAAATTCTTCGTATTCCGCGGGTTCGCGACGCGGTGGCGGGCAGCTTCGCCGGCACGACGCTGCGCTACGCCCATCGGGCAGACGAAAGCGCGCTCGTGGGCACTCGGGCGACGCAGATTCCGCTGGTCCACGACCGGCTGGCCGAGCTGCTGCGCGAGCCCGGCTTCGTGCTGATTCGCGAGCGCGGCAGGGCGGCGGTCGGCGTCACCGACCTGCACCAGGCGGAGCGGGCCGACTCCGGACCCGCTGTGCTGGTGCGGCCCGACGGCTACATCGCGTGGGCCGGCGACTCGGCCAACTGCTCGGAATGGCTTGGCGCGTTAGCCCGATGGGCCGCACCGGCTGCGCGTCCACACGTGGTGTCCGCGACCGCCTGACACCTAGCTGGCGGGCGGGTCCTCGACCGCGCGCAGCGGCGTGCTGTGTGCGTCGAGGAAGGCGAGGATGACCTCGGTCACCCGTTCCGGTGCCTCGAACATCGGAATGTGCCCGACGCCGTCGAGTTCGGTCACCCGCGTTCCGCCGGGAAGCTGTGCCTGGTAGTACCGGTGCGAACGGGGCGCCGGGAAGACTCGGTCCTTTTCACAGATCACCAGGTGCGCGGGGACCGCGGTGTGCGCCAATTCCACTAGCCCGGGCCCCAGTAGCGCTTTGCCCATCAGTTGGAAGTAGGCGGGGCAGTGCGCCGCGTCCTCAGCGATGGCCTCGAGTTCGCTGTCACTGACCCCGTCCGGTGATGCGCTGATCGGCAGCGTGGCGAGCTGACGGCTGAAAGGCAGCCGCAACGCGCGCGACCCTGCCAAGCGGGCCAGTGCCAGGAAGGGCAGCCCACTGACGAACTTGGCGATCACCTCGAATTTAGTCGGGGCCCAGCGGGTCCAGCCGCCGGCCGGCGCGATCCCGGTGACCGTGCGTGCCCGGCCGCGACGTTCCAGCTCGAAGGCCACCCAGCCGCCCAGGGAGTTGCCGACGATGTGGCAGGTATCCCAGCCCAGCTCGTCCAGCTGCCGTTCGACGTGGTCGGCCAGCAGCGACGAGCTCAGGAACCAAGTGCCGGCGCGCGGGCCGCCGTTGTGGCCGGCCATTGTCGGAGCAAACACCTCGTAGCGGCCGGTACCGGCCAGCTGCGGTGCCACTTTCTGCCACACCAGTTGCGAGATCAGGAAGGGGTGCAGCAACAGCACCGGTTCGCCTGAGCCGAGATGGATCGGGGCGCGGGAGGTCATGAGCCGACATTAAGGTGATACCACCGGTACCGCAAGGAGTGCCGCCGCCCGCGTGAAAAGATCAAGTCATCATGACTGCTACGCCGACGACGATGCAGAGCGAAGCGATGAGGAGGAGCGGCGTCAATGGGTAACGGTGGATCCAGCCGGGTTTTCTCCGGCGTGCAGCCGACCTCCGACTCGCTTCACCTCGGAAATGCGTTGGGCGCTGTGACTCAGTGGGCTCAGTTGCAGGACGACCACGACGCCTTCTTTTGCGTCGTCGATCTGCACGCCATCACCGTCCCGCAGGATCCCGCCGTATTGCGCCGTCGCACCCTGGTGACCGCAGCGCAGTATCTGGCGCTGGGTATCGACCCCGGCCGCAGCACCATATTCGTGCAGAGCCATGTGCCCGCGCACACCCAGCTGGCCTGGGTGCTGGGCTGTTTCACCGGTTTCGGCCAGGCCTCGCGGATGACGCAGTTCAAGGACAAGTCGTCCCGTCAGGGCAGTGATGCGACAACGGTAGGCCTGTTCACCTATCCCGTGCTGCAGGCCGCCGATGTGCTGGCCTACGACGCCGAATTGGTGCCGGTGGGTGAAGACCAGCGCCAGCATCTGGAGTTGGCGCGCGACGTCGCGCAACGGTTCAATGCCCGCTACCCGGACACGTTCGTGGTTCCCGAGGTCCTGATTCCCAAGGCCACCGCGAAGATCTACGACTTGCAGGATCCGTCGTCGAAGATGAGCAAGTCGGCAGCCACCGACGCCGGCTTGATCAGCCTGCTCGATGCTCCCGCGGTGTCGGCCAAGAAGATTCGGTCGGCGGTCACCGACAGCGAACGGGAGATCCGCTTCGATCCGGACGCCAAAGCCGGCGTGTCGAACCTGTTGAGCATTCAGTCCGCCGTCACCGGTGTCGACATCGACGCGCTGGTCGGGGGATACGCGGGACGCGGCTACGGCGATTTGAAGAAGGACACCGCCGAGGCTGTGGTGGAATTCGTGACACCGATCAAGACCCGGGTCGACGAATTGCTCTCAGATCCAACAGAACTGGAGGAAGTGCTGGCCACCGGTGCCGCCCGGGCCGATGCTGTGGCCGCGAAAACGGTTGACCGGGTTTATGACCGGCTCGGGTTCCTGCCGAGACGTCCCTAGCAGGTCATCGTGAGCGAGCCGGTCAAGCCAGGAATCCTCGATCGGCTGCGGGCGCGGTACGGCTGGTTCGACCATGCGATGCGGGCCAACGACTGGTACGACGAACGTCAGGGCAACTTTTATGCGGCCGGGCTGACGTACTACACGATCTTCGCGTTGTTCCCTTTGCTGATGGTCGGTTTCAGCGTCGCCGGCTTCCTGTTGTCGCGGCGACCCGCCGTGTTGAGCGCGATCGACAACAAGGTCAGGGCCGCGGTGCCCGGCGCACTGGGTCAGCAGATGCTCGATCTGATGAATTCGGCGATCGACGCTCGGGCATCAGTCGGCGTCATCGGCTTGAGCGTGGCGGTGTGGGTCGGCCTGAACTGGATGAGCAATCTTCGGGTTGCGCTGACCGAGATGTGGCGGCAAAGCAACGGTTCGCACGGATACATCCGCACCAAGTTCTCCGATCTGGTTGCGATGGTGTCGTCGTTCGTGGCCATTTTCGCCACGCTCGCGCTCAGTGCGCTGGCCGGTGCGGCGCCGATGGCCCGACTGCTGGCGTGGCTGGGTGTTCAGGATCTGCCGGGGTTGGACGCGATCTTTCGCGCGGTCTCGTTGCTGGTCTCATTCCTGTTGTCGTGGTTGGTGTTCGGCTGGATGATCGCCCGGTTGCCGAGGTATCCGGTCCCTTTCGTCAGTTCCGTCCGGGCCGCGCTGCTCGCGGCGATCGGCTTCGAACTGTTCAAGATGGCCGGAACCATCTATCTGAAATCGGTGCTGCACAGCCCGGCCGGTGCCACTTTCGGACCTGTGCTGGGTCTGATGGTGTTCGCCTACGTGACGGCACGGCTACTGCTCTTCGCCACCGCATGGGCAGCGACGTCGACGGACAGCCCGCACCCGCCGCCGGTAGAGCCGCCCGAGCCCATCACGATCACGCCGCGCGTGCAGGTGACCGAGGGATTCAAGACACGCGAGCTGGTCACCGCAGCCGTGGTGGGCGCTGTTGGGGCACTGGGCCTTTCCCGGCTCACGCGGCGCAACAGAGAATAGCCTCAGCCGCGCACTCAACATCGCGGGTGTTTCTTTCGCGAAACAATTCGGCCACGGGAGGGTGCGTCAGTCTCTGGACATGTCATTCTCTGGAGCAGGAATATATTGCGCTACGCAAAGGCGGGTAGGCGATGTCAGCTCCAAATCTCTTCCACAAACTGGCTGCGGAGACTCTCGGCACCTTTTGGCTGGTGCTCGGCGGCGTTGGCAGCGCGGTCTTTTCGCTGAAGGCCCAGTCTGATCTCTTCTCGCTCGGCATCGGTTATCTCGGTGTCGCGCTCGCGTTCGGTCTGACCGTACTGACCGGCGTGTACGCGTTCGGGACGATCTCCGGTGGGCATTTCAACCCTGCGGTCACGCTGGGTGCGGCGTTGGCTCGCCGCGTGGAATGGAAAGTGCTGCCGGGATATTGGATCGCTCAGGTGATCGGCGGTCTGCTCGGTGCGCTGGTGGTGTACTTCGTCGCGTTCGGCAAGCCCGGCTTCATCGCGACGGGCCACATGGCGGCCAACGGTTATGTCACCCATTCACCGACGGGTTACTCACTCGGTGCCGTCATCCTCGCCGAGATCGTCTTGACGGCCGTCTTCCTGTTCGTGATCCTCGGCTCGACCGACGCGCAGGCCCCGAAAGGCTTCGCGGGCTTGGCGATCGGCTTGACCCTGACGATCATCCACCTGGTGGCCATTCCGATCTCCAACACGTCGGTCAACCCGGCCCGGTCGACCGCTGTCGCGTTCTTCAACGGCGACGGTG